>JAKDMK010000005.1 GCA_030452365.1 Nitrococcus sp. | reverse complement strand
GCGCACCTGCATGGGGTGCAGGTGGTCGGAGGTTCAAATCCTCTCACCCCGACCAGATTTCGGTTGCCGAGAAACGCCCTAATCGCCGTCCCGACATAGCGCTGTTGAGCAACACCCCGCCTGTTGCCGTCAGGCGCTTCAGCACCACAATATGCACCATCGGCTCCCTGGGCGATACAGTTCATCCGCCCAGCGCACTGCTTGCGTGCAGCGCTATCCCATCCGCCTCCGGCACCAGCGCCGCAAAATCCATGCGCGCTTCGATCTCGGCCAGCCTGCCGCCCAGGCGCTCGCTCACCTCTCTCCGCTTCCTGGCGGCAAACAACATCTCCTTAATTGCCCTACGATGCTTCCTGGTGGACAACCCGTGTTTGGCTCAATATTAGAGAACTCCAAATACGAACGTCAGAAAACAGGCTTTTCGAAGTGCCTCATAGTAGACTGAGATTTGACGGCCGGAGCAGTATGGCGACGTCAGCAAGAGGTTTGCGAAGTATCCGTTGCCCTATGGCTTCGCAGCCGGCAAATACCTTAACGGCAAATGACTATGCACCATAAACCGGAGGCAATTATGCAGGATAAGTCAGAGGGGCCAGTGCAGCCGAAGTCAGAGGGGCCGGTGCAGCCTAAGCCAGAGAGTCCACTGCAGCATAAGACAGAAGTGGCTGCGCAGGATACGCCAGAGGTGGCTGCGCAGGATAAGTCAGAGGCCCAAGCGCCGAGTATGAAGTATGCCGTCGATCTGGTCTTTTGTATCGACAAGACAGGCAGCATGGTACCCCTAGTCAGACGGGTAAAGGCCAACGCTTTAAAGTTCCATGAGGACCTTTCGGCTAAAATGGAGGAAATGAACAAGCGCGTCGACGAGCTGCGCATTCGCGTCATAGCATTTGGCGATGTATGGGCTGACGGGCCCAATTGGTTGGAAGTATCGGATTTTTTTGAATTACCTGATCAAATTGCTGAGTACAAAAATTTTGTTACCGAGATAATTGCCGAGGGGGGTGGAGACGAGCCTGAAAACGGGCTGGAAGCCCTGGCATTGGCTTTACAATCAAGTTGGACCAGCGGGGGAGACCGGAGGCGACATGCCATTGTCGTTTGGACTGACACCAGCACACATACCTTGGAACGCGCTGTTACTGAACAGCCGCCCAATTATCCGGCGGAAATACCAAAATCCTTCGATGAACTCACCGATCAGTGGGATGGTGAAGGGATTGATGCGAGCGCTCGTCGCCTGATTCTCTTTGCACCGGATATGTATCCATGGTCTGATATTGCTGCACACTGGGAAGAAGTCATACATTTCCCTTCAAGGGGTGGAGATGGCCTCGGAGAAATGGACTACGATTTCATAATGAACATGCTAGCCCACAGTATCTAATTCACGCCCACGCAACGGTTTCGTGATGCCCGGCCCTGCAAACTCCGCGACTCCAGAAGGAAGATGGTTTCTGACATTCATTCAGATGAATCAACCTTTATGAGGCTATCTCGCGGGCAATGACGAACCAAAACTCTGTGAAAAGCTGTTGGCGAAGCGAAAACCCGTTCTTCTCTAAAAGAGGAGCGAAGCATTATGGTAGGCTGTACTGGCGGTGGAGATGGACAACGTGAGCGGCACACGGTAACCGATGGAGGAAATAACTCGATATCAACTTTGTCAATATGGAGTGAAAAAATAAACGGAAAAGGTGAAGATGGACCACCTTTAATTTTACTCTCAGACGATTATTCGTTCGGCGTCATTGCCGTTTCTGACGGCGTTGGTGGCGCGGGCAGCCGCCAAGTCCATGTTGGTGGTCGACTGGCGTCCGGGGCCAAGATAGCGGCGACCAACCTACTTGAAGTGCTCCTCGTTTTTTTTAAGGGGGCCTGGTTACAAACTCCGCCCGATGGTAATACTACGGCATCGCTTGGAGTTGGGACATCGCCTGGAGCTGGGAAGCATCAACCTTCTAATCAACAAAAACCGTATGTGGTTGCAAAAGTTGGCGGTTGTTCAGCCTATTTGTTAAATGGGGCCGTATGCGGCCCCAGCATGGCCCACCACATAGATGTCCTTAGTAAGACGATTGACTATGCTTTCGAAAAAATGAACCGTGAGATCACAGAAGCACAATCCCCTAGTCGTTTAAAGAGCAAAATTCTGCGCAACCTGCCGTCAACTTTGGCTGGGTGGGTTTATCGCACTGAACCGGAAAGAGAAATAACTGCATTTTGGGCGGGCGACTCGCGATGCTATGTGTTACACGCTGACGGCCTCCGCCAGGTCTCGCGCGATGAAGCAAAAGGGAACTATGATTCCTTTGAAGCAATCTGGGCGGATCCGCCCCTAACCAACTATATCAGTGAGAAGACCCCAAACTGTATTCAACGCAAAAGTTTATTGTGCGATAATCCGGCTATTTTAATCTGCGCAAGTGACGGCGCTTTCAATTACCTGCCGACCCCTATGGACTTTGAATTTGTTGTGCTGAGCGCTCTTAATTCATCCGAAACTATGCAGGATTGGGCAAACAAACTCGCTGAGCGTCTACTGGCTGCAGCCGGTGATGACGTATCTATCATTCTTCATCCAGTTGGCTTTAGTAGCTTCGAGAATCTAAAACGCAATTATAAAGGCCGTTTGGAAAAACTAGATGGAGAATTCCTTGGGCCCATAAAAGCACTCAAAGACAAAGAAGCGCAACTGGAACGAGAACTCGCCTCTCTTAAAGCCGTGGCGAAGGAAAACACGAAAGAGGCATGGAGCCGGTACCGAGACACGTACGACCAATACCTTCATGACGGTGATTTGTTATGAAAATAGGCGAAGTGATCAACGGTTATCGGTTATACAGTGACGGCACGACCACCAATGGTGGGCGGTCGGTGTGGGCGTTTGCCACGAAAGGCAAGGAACACTTCTTTATAAAGCAATTTCTGTCTCCAAAGTATCCAGTTCCAGGGCAAGCACCGGGTTCTGAGAAGAGAAAACGGATGCTCATGGAGAAGTGTCAGCGCTTTGAGAAGGAGCAAAATCGGTTCATGGCCGAACTACGTAATTGCGTTCGCCTTGGCGGTAATTTAATCGTGCCGATAGAATTCGTTCGCGTGGACTCCTTTTATTACAAGATTGCGCTTAAGGTAGATGTCAGCTCATTTGATGTAAGCGGCATTGCTGAATTGCCATTTGAGAATAAATTGGTAATCGCTACGACAGCAGCGCATTCAGTAGCAATCCTGCATCAGATGCGAATTGCGCACGGGGATCTCAAGCCAAACAATTTATTGATCAATAAAACGGCGGAAGGGGAATTTGTCGCAAAACTAATCGATTTTGACGAAAGCTTCTTTGAGGGGGAAGTTAATGAGAACCCAGGGGAAGTCGTCAGCGATTTTGTTTATTACTCACCGGAGTTGCTCCGTTATATAAAAACAGGGGGCGATGAGCTGCGAGCCAAAGTGACCTGCAAGTCGGACATATTCTCGTTGGGGATTATTTATTATCAATACTTTCATGGACGACTTCCAAAGTTCAATAAGTCAAAATACCAGTATTTAGCAGTGTCTGTTCTTGACGGGAAAACGCCGGGTTTGGGTGGACTGCGCGTGAAGAACAAAAAACTAGCTAAACTAATTGGAGATATGCTGGCAATTGACCCAAACGACCGGCCTTCAGCGACGCAAGTGGTTGAGGAGCTAAAGGGTGTTGACTGTGGTTCTGTAGAACGTGGAACTCGGACGCTATACAACGTCGGGCGATGGTTAAGCGCTGCACTGGTAGATTTTAAAAAAAAAATATCTGAATCGGAGAAATTTCACTTCCGAGTGCCTCGCATTGTGATAGATATACGCAGCAGCCCGGTAGTTGCAAGGTTGTTTAAGCGGTTCGACTTTGACGCGTCGGAAAGGAGCACGCGGATGTTGTCGGGGCTCGGTCAGCGGCTAAAAGGGATGCTGCTGACCAATAAACAAAAGGGCTCTCACGTTTATAGATTACGATTTCGGAAGTCTCGTATCGGTAGGGCTATAAGTAACAAACGTAAAGTTGGAACGTCGTTAAAAGGCAAATTATTAGCGAAAGAAAAAGGCAAGAAAATCGGAATTGATTAGACGCAATTACCAACAAAATGCAGTTGAGCATGCCTGTGGGCATGGGCGATGTTTGACACAAATGGGAATTGTCTGCGAACGAAAACGGTGGTTGAAGGGAGGAGCCGATGACGACAGCAGCCCAGTCATGCATGTAGCGCTTTCTTCGCTGGCTGAAGTGTTGCCGGAGCAGGTGGAGCTGGCGGTGGCCCTAGTCGAAAAGGTGACCGAACTTAATTGCCTTGGTCGATAGGTAAGCGTGATTGTGAGCGTTATGGCCCGCTAACAGCGGCAGGCGTTCTACAATCTCTACCCCGGCGCGCATGAGGCCTTCCATCTTACGCGGGTTATTCGTCATGAGGCGCACTCGAATTACACCGAGGCTGCGCAAGATGGTGCCCGCCAGTGCATAGTCGCGCGCATCAGCGGCAAAACCGAGCGCCTCATTGGCCTCGACCGTATCGATACCCTGTTCATCCTGCAGCCGATAGGCCCTTATCTTGTTGAGCAGACCGATGCCGCGGCCTTCCTGGCGCAGATAGATGAGCGCACCGCGCCCGGCTTCGCCGATGCGCTCCATCGCCGCCGCGAGCTGCGCTCCGCAATCGCAACGGCGGCTGAACAACGCATCACCCGTCAAACA
This sequence comes from Nitrococcus sp., assembly GCA_030452365.1. Taxonomy (GTDB): domain Bacteria; phylum Pseudomonadota; class Gammaproteobacteria; order Nitrococcales; family Nitrococcaceae; genus Nitrococcus. The sequence goes on along the minus strand of JAKDMK010000005.1, from coordinate 14,765 downwards.
CTCGGAATGAACGCGAACCAACAGCGCCGCCTCCGCGGCCAGATCACCCATAACCAGCGCCAAGTGCTCGCCGCCGCGGGTCTGCTCGAAGCCGTAGATGATGAACTCGCCCCAAGCGGTAGGCAGCAAGGCATGCGCCACCTGCCGCACCTCAGCGAGCGCCGGCTGTCTATCGCGGCTGCGATCATCCATCATCATGACCTGCGTATTCGGCCCGGCATTCTGTTAGCGTTGCGCAACGGACAGCGGTTAGACGAAGTATTGCCACGATAGCACAATGGGCACTTCAACCGCGCCCATGTGGCTGACTGAAACCAATATCCGGCCCGGCTAATCAAAGCCGTTGACGTGATCGGGCGTGGCACCTGGGTTAGCGGCGAACCGCCAGCCCTGCTCACCCATTTGGGGGTGGACCGCCGGCTGCAGGATCGCCGCAAAGGGCCGCTGGGGCCGCTCAAATCGCGCGCTGACGCCGCTCGCCGCGGCGGCCGGATGCCGCCGCGCTGGCAGCCTGAGCAACGCCCTTGAGCAGCTCCCACTCGGCCTTGAAGCGGCGAATATTGGCCTGCCAGGGTTCGTGAGCTTCCGGGCCACACCCTGGTTGATCTGTCTCGAGCGCCCGATAGACCCGTAATACCGCATCCACCGAGCGCTCCAGGCGGTAGCGCCCGGCGGTACTCGCCACGGCCTGGGTCCAGGCCATACGCTGGCTGCGGTTCAAAGCCATAACATTGCGCAACGCGGAAGCGAACGCCGCCACATCGACCGTCGGCAACAGGTAGCCATTGTAGCCATCCATCACGATCTCTCGGGCGCCGGGCGCGTCCACGGCTACGACCGGCAGGCCGGCAGCCATGGCTTCGGCAAGCACCATGCCCTGAGTTTCGCTGAGCGAGGCAAACGCGAATACATCCATAGCGTGATAGGCATCAGCCAGCTCGGGCATGATCAGCGTGCCGGGCAAATGCAGGCGATCTGCCAGCCTGGCCGCGTCGAACACGCGGCGGATCTCGCTTGCCGAAGGCCCACCCCCGACCACCAGGAAATGGATGTCGCGCCGACCGCGTATAGCCCTTGCCACGGCGCGCGCCAGAAAAACCAGGTTCTTCTCCGGCGACAGGCGCCCAACATGGCCGATGACGAACGCCCTCTGGGGGATACCAAGGCGCCGGCGCCAGAATGCCCCGTCACCGCTGCTGAACTGATCGAGCACGACACCGGTGGGGATAACCTCTACGGGGATGCGCACGCCTCTGCGCTTTAGCACCTCGGCGATACTCTCGCTGGGTGCGAATACCCGATCGCAGAGATTGGCATAACTCGTAGAGATCTGCACCACGAAGCGCCGCAAGGCGGGTGAGTCGCCAGGAACATAATGAGTGTACTGCTCGTACATGGTGTGATGGGTGAATACGAGCGGACAATCCCGCAGCGAAGCGGCACGCAGCGCCGCTGTGCCGACCAGAAACGGGTGGTGGCTATGGATGATCTGCGGGCGAAACCGATCGAGCGCTGAATCTAGGTAGCCCGGAATAGGCAGCATTACCGAAAAATCACTGCCATTGAAATTCTGGATCGCCGGTATGCGCAGGACATCCACTTCATCCTCCGGCGTATCCCGGAAATCCGGGGCGACGACCAGCACCCGGTGCCCCCGCTCGCGGTAAGCGCGCGTAAACGCATCCACCGAACGCGCAACACCGCCAACATGAGGTAGGTAGGTATTGGTCATCATCACGATGTTCATGCAGTGGACCTCACTTCCAGATACACCCTTGCATCCTCCTCCGCGGCTACCACCACATCCGCGCCAATCGGGGCCACTACGATCACCTCAGAAGGGATGCGCTGTTGCGCATCCCCGCACACGGAAAACCTCCGCCTTGCCCTATGAGACCCACGCTCAGGCCCGCAGTTCCGACCCGGGTCGGCGCCGGTACGGCGAAGCCGCTGCGCATCACGTTGCGCCGGCTCTAAGGCCGGCAACGCTCCAGAAATCATCGCAAAAACCAAAAACATTAGGCCTTAATGCTCGGCGCTGAACCCTGCCTCATGGAAGCTCGACCAGGCTGTGCTCCAAGGGTCGGCGACGCGATTGCGGCGCTTCGTCCGGATAGCCGTACCAAAGCAGGCCGACCAAGATTTCAAGCTCGGGATCGATCCAGAGCAAGTCATAAAAGCGGCGTTCGCGCGTTACCGCACCTGTGGTCCATTTCACGCCAATGCCTTCGCTGCAGAGGTAGAGTGACAAGTTATGAATGGCGCAGGCACAGGCCGCATAGTCTTCGCGCGCCCGCAGCGCATCCGGGCTCTGATCACAGGTCACGGCCAGCCAACCGGGAATGGCGGCCCAGCGCCGGCGTTTGGCCTCGCCGGCGCTGGGCCCGTTAGCGGCGGTGGCGAGCTCGGCACTGAGCTCGACTAAGGCTTGCTTGGTCTTGGAACCGAGGAGGTAGAAGTGCCACGGCTCGGTCAAATAGTGGTTTGGCGCCCAGCGTGCAAGATCGAGCGCCCGCCGGATTATCTCCCGCGGCGGCGCCTGGGGCTGGAAACGATTAATGGAACGCCGGCTGCGTATCGCGCGTGCCACTTCTTGTGCGGCAGCGCTTTGCGCACCGACAACACCGGACGCCTGCTCAACGCTCATATGGCCTCCCTTGCAGGATGAGACTGGACAACAATGCAAAATCATCGGCTACGAGTCTAAGAATCGTGGTGGCCATCATAACAAAGCCAGCGCTTGCGCCCGCCAGGCGCAATGGGTGCCGTGTATCGCCGAGCTCATATAACCGTCACGCTACTACGAGGGAGCCAATCAACCAGCCGATACCGAACTTAGGCTCGCGTCGATCGGCCAAGTGAAATGAAGCCATATCATGGATAAAGACAAAAAACCCGCGCAGGCTACCGCCTATCACTACCTGCAGACCTTCACGGTGGTGCAGGACGACTTAATCGATGACCGGTTTTCGCCCGCAATCCTGCACCAACTCCGCGCCTCGGCGCGGCATCGTTTTCTGGAGCAGCTAGGCGCACACACGGGCGGGCTCGCAAAGCGCGATCTGCGATTGCGGGTCCACGATACCAACCGAACGAAGTCCTTCGAATTGAGCCCAGGCGACCTCCTGGCGGTCACTCAGCGGCTGGAGCGGATCGAGGCGGAGATGATCATTGTTGAGAGCGTCTACCTTGTGACGCGCAATTGGATGCTACTGTACCAAGAGCGGATCGGGGTGCGAATAGAGAACCACATGGGCCAATCCCGTATGCCGGAGGCGATTCAGAAATCGGCCAGGAAATGGCTGGGCTTGATACGCGGCCTCACCTCCTCGGGCGACATCGCGGCCCAAGTCAACAGCCAAAGCTGACAGGGAGCTGCAACCGGCGCTATGCTAATTAGCCGGTACGGGATGGTCTAGCCGACAACCCGCCACGAATTAATCAAAGGCAATGCACCCGGCGCAAGCATACGCGCCAAGGCGGGCTGCGCGGCCGCAATACAGTGAGGTAGCATGGGCGATGGCGCCGCGCGATATCACGTTCGATCATTCCCAAATCCATATCAAGAACCTGCGGCTGCGCACCTTCATAGGCTTGAACGTGGACGAGCAGACGAAGCTGCAAGACGTCGTCATCAGCATTCGAGTCGACTACGACGCCCGCGTCGCGGCTAGCCGGGACGCCGTTGAGCATGCGTTGAACTATAGGGCGATTACCAAGCAGGTCATTGCCTTGGTGGAGAACAATCGATTCCTGCTGCTGGAGAAACTGGTCTTCGAAGTCTTGAACCTGGTACTGGCATTCGATGGGGTCAAGCGCGCGGCTGTCGAGGTGGACAAGCCCCATGCGCTGCGCTTCACTGACTCTGTGTCGCTGACCATGGCCGCATCGCGAACTTGAGCGACTTGGGCCTGTTGGCATCCACGCACGGCGTCGTGGGTGGATGCCAACAGACCCTTTACTGGCTCAATTGGCTCAATTGGCTCAATTGGCTCAATCCCAGCTCGTAGATCAGCAAGACCATATAACCTGCAGCGAGGCAATTCATGGCCTGGTGTACCCGCAGCCATTGCCAGAGAATGAAGCGGTGGTGTATGGCGAGCAGCAATAGGCCTATGCCAGTGATCGCCAGTTTGAGCCGAACAAATTCCCCCACGCCGAGGGTTAGCGCCACCGCCATTAGCGGATTGGCCTCGACCGCGCCATTGTCGAGCAAGTACAAGGTCATTAGCGCATCCAAGGCGCAGCCGGTCATGATGATAACCACGCTAGCCGTCACCCCGGGTTCGTAGACATCGGTGTAGCGACGGGCGTGATCATCCTCACGCCGCGGGCCGTAGCGGCAGCCGCCGAGCCAGAAATGACGGCTGCCCCATACGCGACGCTCGCGTCGCTCGGCGCGGCGGCGCTCGCTTGCAAGAAATAGTTCCCTCATTACGTGAACATAGCAACAAAATGCGCCGATACGCAAGCTGCAGGATCAGCTCGCCAGCACCCGGTTCAGCTCCGCCTCGAGCTCGGGCAGCGCCTGAAACAGATCGGCCACCAGAGCATAATCCGCAACTTGGAAGATCGGCGCCGACTCGTCCTTGTTGATCGCGACTACAACCTTGGAGTCCTTCATTCCCGCCAGGTGCTGGATGGCGCCGGAGATTCCCACCGCGATGTAGAGCTTGGGCGCGACGACCTTGCCGGTCTGGCCCACCTGATAGTCATTGGGGACGTAGCCCGCGTCCACCGCCGCCCGCGACGCTCCGATCGCCGCCCCCAACCGATCGGCGATCTGCTCGAGCAGGCGAAAGCCCTCCACGCTGCCCATGCCGCGCCCCCCCGCGACAATGATCTCGGCGGCGGTAAGCTCAGGGCGCTCAGAGCGCGTGCGCTGCTCGCCCACCACCTGCGCAAGATCGCTGTGCGGCTTGGCCTCCAGCGCCTCGATCGGCGCCGAGCTGGTCCCACTGGCGACCGCATCGAAGGCCGCAGCACGTACGCTCACGACCTTGATTGAATCGCTCGACTGTACTGTCGCCATCGCGTTGCCGGCGTAGATGGGTCGAACGAAGCAGTCCTGCCCCTCAATTTGTACGATATCCGAGATCATCGCCACATCCAGCATCGCGGCGACCCGTGGCAGGAAGTTCTTGCCGAAGGTGCTGGCCGGGGCCAGCACATGCGCAAAGCCGGTAGCGAGATCCGCCACCAGGGCGGCGAGGTCCTCGGCGGTCGGTCGCGCGTAGTGCTCGGCCTCGCTGTGCCACACCTTGCTCACTCCCTGCACCTGCGCCGCCGCCTCGGCCACGGGGCGGCAACCATAGCCGGCGACCAGCACCTCCACCGGGTCAGCGAACAGAAGCGCCGCCGTGATAGTCGATAATGTCGTGCCGGCCAAGGTCGTGTTGTCGTGCTCGGCTACGACCAGCACACTCATCTCAGAGGACCCTCGCTTCGATGCGCAGCTTTTCCACCAGCTCGGCGACGCTGGCGACCTTCACTCCGGCACGCCGCGGCGGTGGCTCGGCTACCCGCAGCGTTTTGATGCGCGGCGTGATCTCAACGCCAAGCTCCTGCAAGGTCAGGCGCTGCAGCGGTTTCTGCTTCGCTTTCATGATGTTCGGCAACTTGATGTAACGCGGCTCGTTGAGCCGCAGATCCGCCGTCACGACGGCCGGCAGCTTCAAGCGTACGGTTTGATTGCCACCATCGATTTCACGGGTGACCGTCACCGAGTCCTCGGCGAGCGCTACCGCGCAGGCAAAGGTTCCCTGCCCCCAGCCAAGCAATGCGGCCAGCATCTGCCCGGTCTGGTTGCAGTCATCATCGATTGCCTGCTTGCCCATGATCACCAGCTCCGGGGTTTCCTGCACCACCACGGCCTTGAGCACTTTCGCCACGTCCAGGGGCTGAAGCTCCGTTTCCGTGGCCACCAGCAGCGCACGATCCGCACCCATGGCAAGCGCCGTACGCAGGGTTTCCTGACAGGCCGAAGCACCGATCGAGACGGCGATGATCGCCTCGACCCGGCCCGCCTCCTGCAGCCGAATGGCTTCCTCCACTGCGAGCTCATCGAAGGGATTCATCGACATCTTCACATTTGCCGTCTCGACGCCGCTGCCATCGGCCTTGACTCGAACCTTGACGTTGTAGTCGACCACTCGCTTGACTGGAACCAGAACCTTCATGCGAATTGCCATTGCTATTGGTTAGACGCTGTTGGATTACGTTTACGCAAACGTTAAATCACTCGCGCGCCCTGGTGCAATGAGCGCTACTCGGAGCGACCACGTACAGTCGGCGAGCTACTTCGCCGGCATGCGCAGCGCGCCATCGAGCCGGATGGTCTCGCCGTTCAACATGGCGTTTTCAATGATGTGCTGGGCCAACGCGGCAAACTCGCTCGGACGCCCGAGCCGGGACGGGAATGGTGTCTGCTGGCCGAGTACCGCGCGCACCTTCTCCGGCAATCCCGCCATCATGGGAGTGGCAAAAACGCCGGGCGCGATGGTCACCACACGGATGCCATAGGCCGCGAGCTCGCGCGCAATCGGCAAGGTCATCCCCACAACGCCTGCCTTGGAGGCCGCATAAGCCGCCTGGCCGATCTGGCCGTCATAGGCCGCCACTGATGCCGAATTGACGATGACACCGCGCTCACCGTCCGCATTGGGCGGCCCTTGCGCCATGACTCTCGCCGCGAGGCGGATCGCATTGAAGGTCCCTATCAAATTTACCTCAACCGCCCGAGCGAAGAGATCGAGCGGATGCGGCTCGCCCTCTCGATCCACGACCTTGCGTCCCACCACGACACCCGCACAGTTGATAAGCCCATGCAAAGCGCCAAAGGCCGACATGGCGGTCGCGATGGCTTGCTGCATCGACTCGGCCTGAGTGACGTCAGCGACGGCGCAACGCCCGTGCTCACCGAGCTCCTCGGCGAGCGTCCGAGCCGCCGGCGCATCGGTATCCGCGATCACCAGCCGAGCGCCATGCGCCGCCAGCCGCCGCGCCGTCGCTTGGCCGAGCCCAGAGCCGCCACCGGTGACCAAGTACACATTGCCTTTGATTTGCATCCGCGGGCGCTCCTATTGAGCAATCCCACAAGCCCTACTCCCAGCTTCGCAAAGCAGCTCGGGGGAAACGCCAATTGACGTTAACGTACACCTCATTAGACTGACTATACGATGGCTCATGCAAGCTAAGACCGCCGCGCGGTCGCGCCGCAGAGCCCGCCGCGCGGGGCACTGAACGCTCAGGGGTGAGATCATGGCAAAGAAGGTTCCGCTTTTTGTCGACGGTGAATTCATCGACAGCGAAGCCGACGAGTGGATTGAGGTCACCAATCCCGCCACCAATGCCGTGATCGCCGAGTGCCCGGTCACGCCCGGCGTGGAGATCGAGCGCGCGATCGCCTCCGCCAAGGCGGCCCAGGGTAACTGGCGAGAAGTGCCGGTGCCCGAGCGGGCGCGCTATCTGATGCGCTACCAGCAACTGCTCAAGGCACACCAGCAGGCGATCGCCCGCACCTTGGCCGAGGAAACCGGCAAGACTCTTACGGATGCCAACGGCGAGATCTGGCGCGGAATCGAGGTGGTGGAGCACGCCATGGGCCTGCCCACGCTCCTCATGGGAGAGACCTTGGCGAATGTCGCTGCCAAGGTGGACACCACCAGTTGGCGGCAGCCGTTGGGCGTGTGCGCCGGAATCACGCCGTTTAATTTCCCGGCCATGATTCCACTGTGGATGTTCCCGCTCGCGATCGGCTGCGGCAACGCTTTCGTGCTCAAGCCCTCCGAGCAAGACCCGCTCACGCCAACACGCCTGGCCGAGCTGTTCCGGGAGGCCGGATTCCCGCCGGGACTGCTGCAGATCATCCACGGCGGCAAGGCGCAAGCGGATGCCTTGCTCGAACATCCGGATATTCAAGCGGTCTCCTTCGTCGGCTCACCAACGGTGGGACAACACATCTATCGCACCGCGACGGCGCACTTTAAGCGCGCCCAGTGCATGGTCGGCGCCAAAAACCACATGGTGGTCATGCCCGATGCCGATAAGCGGCAAGTGATCGAGCATCTGGTCGGCGCCGCCTGCGGTGCCGCCGGGCAGCGTTGCATGGCCATCTCGGTAGCGGTGCTAGTGGGCGAGCAGACGCGGGCGTGGACGGGCGAGCTGCAATCGGCGCTCGCCAAGCTCCACCCAGGCCCGGCGACGGATCCCGCGGCCAGCTATGGACCGCTCATCAGCCGCCAAGCCAAGGCGCGGGTCGAAGAGATTATAGGCGAAGCCGAGCGGGAAGGGGCAAAGCTGCTGCTCGACGGTCGCGGCTGCACCGTCGAGGGCTACCCCGCTGGCAACTGGGTCGGCGCCACCTTGATCGACGAGGTCACGACCGCGATGCGCTGTTACCAGGAGGAGATCTTCGGCCCCGTGCTGTCGGTGATGCACGTTGCCGATCTCGACCAAGCCATCGAGCTGGTCAATCGCAATCCCTATGGCAACGGCACCTCGATTTTCACCCATTCCGGGGCCGCGGCGCGAAAATATCGCCACGACATCGACGTCGGCCAGATCGGGGTCAATCTCCCGATTCCGGTGCCGTTGCCGTTTTTTGCCTTCACCGGCAGCAAGGGCTCCTTCTATGGCGATCTGCACGCCTACGGCAAAGATGCGATACGCTTTTATACCAAGACCAAGACGGTGATCGAGCGCTGGTTCGACGCGGATACACCAAGCGGCAACGGCCCCAATATGACGCTCAACCTCCGCTGAAACCGGGTCTCATAGCAGTAGCTGAAGGCGCTTGCGCCTGCCCGCCGGTAGCCCAAGGCTTGCCGGCGCGACTTACGAACGACCGCCCTCGCGCTTAGGACTACAGGCATGGATTTCGCGCCGACCGAAGATCAGACCGCCTTTCAGGATGCCGCACGCCACTTCGCGCGCCACGAGCTCGCACCCAACGCGGCGCGCTGGGATGCCGAATGTATATTCCCGAAGGACATCATCGCACTGGCCGGTGAGCTCGGTTTCTGCGCCATCTACACGCCCAAGGCGATGGGCGGACTGGGCCTCTCGCGGCTCGATGCCACGTTTATCTTTGAGGAGCTGGCGGCCGGCTGCACCTCCACGGCGGCGTATATCACGATCCACAACATGGTGACCTGGATGATCGCCAACTGGGGCAGCGATACCCTCAAGGCCGAATGGGGCGAGGGCTTAAGCCATGCCCATACGCTTGCGAGCTACTGTCTCACCGAGCCGGGGGCCGGCTCTGATGCCGCGGCGTTGCAGACCAGCGCGCGCCGCAGCGGACAGCATTACCAGATCAATGGCACCAAGGTGTTCAGCTCCGGGGCGGGCGCCACCGAGCTGCTGCTGGTCATGGCGCGAACGGGGGGCGAGGGCGCGAAGGGCATCAGCGCCTTTGCGGTGCCCGCCGACAGCACCGGCATCAGCTATGGACGCAAAGAGGTAAAGATGGGCTGGAACAGCCAGCCGACACGCTCCATCACCTTCGCTGATGTACGAGTTCCCGCCGATTACCGCCTGGGCGTGGAGGGTGAGGGTTTCAAGATCGCCATGCAGGGACTCGACGGCGGCCGCATCAACATCGCCTCCTGCTCGGTCGGCACCGCGCAAGTGGCGCTAGAGGCCGCCCGCGGCTATCTGCATCAACGCCACCAGTTCGGCCGGGCGCTGGCCGAATTCCAGGCCCTGCAATTCAGGCTTGCCGACATGGCCACCGAGCTCGTCGCCGCGCGCCAGTTGGTGCGCCTCGCCGCGTGGAAGCTCGATCGCCGCGATCCGAACGTCACCACCTACTGCGCCATGGCCAAGCGCTTCGCTACCGATGTCGGCTTTCGGGTCTGCGACGATGCCCTGCAGCTCCACGGCGGTTATGGCTACATTCGGGAATATCCGCTCGAGCGCCATGTGCGCGATACGCGCGTGCACCAGATCCTCGAGGGAACCAACGAAATCATGCGCGTGATTATCGGCCGGCGCATCCTGATGGACGGCGCCACGGAGGTGATTCGCTAAACGTGAAATAAATAGGTGAAATAGGGATCAGACCAGAATGGCACTTACTTTAGCGCCAAGCATCTGAAATAGAAAAGCGAGAAAATAGGGGTCTGACCCCTATTTCACTATTTCACGCTTTGCACCGTGTCGAAGTGCTGTTGAATGCCTTGCAAGCCGGCGCGCAATTGGCTGCGCACGCGATCGCTATAGAGCCACGCGATGAGCCGGTCGTATGGATTGAATCCAGTATCGCCCGAGACCGTCCACGTCAGGCGCGTGCCCTCCTCCGCGCTTTCGGCCTGGAAGTGGCCGTCGAGCACGGCTCCATCGTTGCTCTGCCGCCAGTAGATCAGCTCGTTTGGCTTGACCTCAAGCAAGTGCCACACCGTGGTCGTGGGGCCCAACTTCCACACCTGCTCGGCGCCGGCACTGCCGGAAGCGCCGCGGTAGGAAAACCCCGATTCGGGAAACTTGCGCGCGTTCCAGACACTCCACTGCCGCCAGCTATGAAAATCGGCCAGGTAACCGATCACCTCACGCGGCGGCGCGGCCACAGGACCGCTGACCACAACCTGCCAAGCTGACCCCATGGCGAAACCTGCCGCACCGGCGAGGACGAAGATCGCGGCCAAGGTTAGAATAACAATATATCCCGCGCGCATATCAGATTCCTGGCGGACTAAAAGTGTGCCTAGTGCGTGGGGTAAGAATACTGAGAATCTTTTAGCTGGCCCTAAGCCTGCTCAGCGTCGATTTCGCTCAACCGCAGCAACTGACTACCCCGGCGTACCGTGAGCACCTCGACCTTATCCTTCACGCTATAAATCACGCGATACGCGCCGAAGACCACCTCTCGGATTCGAGCAATGCCCACTTCAGGAACGACTCGACCGCTTTCAGGAAAATCAGCCAGGCGTTCCACTGTACCAAACCGCTCGACCACCCAACGCACGGCCGCATCCGGGTTATCTTGCGCAATGTACCGCGCGATAACCTCGACTCGTTCCAGCGCGAGGGGCGACCACTCTACCTTCACCGAGCGATTCTTTTCAGAACCTGTGCCTCGGCCTTCCCATGCGGCACGCCCTCACCCGCCGCGAGCTGTTCCTCGGCGCGATAGATGTCTTCCAGGATCTCCAACCGCGCTTGCATCGCCTCGAATTCGTGCACATCCAGCAGGACAGCTACCCCGCGCCCCCGCTGAGTCAGCACCATCGGCCGCCGGGTCTCGTGAACCTGCTTCACGAAGGACGCAACCCCCGCTCTGAATTCAGACAAGGGACGGATATCTTCATCGACTCTGATCTTGACCATGCCCATCTTTGCGTACTTTTGTGTGTACCGCGAATTGTACTCGTGTATTGAACGCGCGGCAAAAAGCTTGACCTCATGCCTACGCGGCACAAACTTAAGTGGGTACGCAATAATAACCCGCGGACAACCCTCGAACAGATAGGAATACCAAGATGGCTACACCCAAACCGCTGCATCCAGAGGCACTCTATCGGCGCTGCGATCCGGGGGCGTTCGACTTCGAGACCACCGCGGAGCTCGAGCCCTTTACCGAGATCGTGGGCCAGGATCGGGTTCTCGATACCCTCAAGTTCGGCACCGGAATCCGCAGCGAAGGCTACAATCTGTTCGTGCTCGGTCCGCCTGGAATCGGCAAACACGAGGTGGTGGAGAAGTTTCTGCGCGCGCGCGCGGCTGATGAGCCGACGCCGGCGGATTGGCTATACATCAACAACTTCAGCAACCCTCATAAACCTCGCTTGATCGAGCTGCCGGCGGGCCGGGGCGAGCGTATTCGTTCGGATCTTGAGCAGTTGGTACAGGAGCTGCGCAGCGCCATTCCCGCCACCTTCGAGGGCGAGGAGTACCAGAGTCGAATGCACGAGCTGCAGCAGGAGTTCGGACAACGCCAACAGGAGGCTTTCGGTGAGATCCAAGAGGAGGCCGACAAGCAGGACATCGCCCTGATTCAGTCACAAAGCGGCTTCACCTTCGCGCCCAAGCGCGACGGCGAAGTGCTGCGCTTGGAGAGCTACCGCGCGCTGCCGGAGGAAGAGCGAGCGGAGTTCGAGCGAACCATCGAGCAACTACAGGAGCGCTTACAGCAGATCATTCAGCAGATGCCGCGCTGGCGCAAGGAAACCCAGAACCGCGTGCGCGAGCTCAACGAGGAGATGGCGCTGTTCGCGGTCGGTCATCTGCTCGAGGAGATCCGAACAAATTATCAGGATTGCCCACGCATACTGGAGCATCTGGAGGCGATCCAGAAGGATGTGATCGAAAATATCGAGGCGTTCATCAGCCAAGAGGGTCACGGCCGCGCTCCGGAGCAACTTCTCAATCGCTATTTGGCCAATGTGCTGGTCGACAACGCGCAGCAGCAGGGAGCACCCGTCATTTACCATGATATGCCCACCCATCAGCATCTGGTCGGTCGCATCGAGCATCAGGTCCAGCAAGGAGCCTTGCTCACGGACTTTCGGCTGATTCGCCCGGGCGTATTGCATCAAGCCAACGGCGGCTATCTGATACTCGACGTGCGCAAGCTGCTCATGCAGCCATTCGCTTGGGAGAGCCTCAAGCGCGCGCTGTACTCGAACCAGATCAAAACCGAATCGCTGGAGCAGCTCTATAGCTTGATGAGCACGGTGACTCTCGATCCCGAATCGGTGCCGCTCAACGTCAAGGTGGTGCTGCTCGGTGAGCGCCTGCTCTACTACCTCCTCTCGGCCTACGACCCGGATTTTCTGGAGCTATTCAAGGTGCAGGCTGATTTTGAGGAAGACGTGGCGCGCGGCGATGAATCGACTCGGCACTACGCGGGTTTGATCGGGACTATGGCACGGCAAGAAAATCTGCTCGCGCTCGATGCGACCGGTGTCGCTCGCGTCATCGAACACGGCAGCCGCTTGGCTGACGACAGCGAGCGGCTCACGACCCACAATCGCGCCATCTTCGATCTCCTGCGCGAAGCGCATTACTGGGCGTCGACAGCCGGCAGCGACCGCATCAGCGCTGAGCATGTACAACAGGCCATCGATCACCAGATCTACCGCGCCTCGCGCGTACGCGAACGCATGGAGCGGGCCATTCACCGCGGCACGATCATGCTCGACACCCGCGGCGAGGCGGTCGGCCGCGTGAATGGATTATCCGTCATTCAGCTCGGCGGCTATGCGTTCGGGCGCCCGACGCGGATCACCGCGACCGCTCGGCTCGGTCGTGGCAACATGGTAGACATCGAGCGCGAAGCCAAATTGGGCGGAAACATCCATTCCAAAGGCGTGATGATACTTTCCAATTTCCTTGCCTCCCGCTACGCCCAGGATCGCCCGCTGTCGTTATCGGCGAGCCTCGCCTTTGAGCAGTCCTATGGAATGGTGGATGGCGATAGCGCCTCAGTGGCCGAATTCTGCGCGCTCATCTCCGTGCTTGCGAACGCACCGCTCAAACAATCGTTTGCGGTCACCGGCTCGGTCAACCAGCATGGCCAAGTGCAGGCGGTTGGTGGCGTGAACGAGAAAATCGAGGGTTTCTTCGATATCTGCAAGGAGCAACGCCTCGATGGCAAGCATGGCGTACTGCTCCCAGCCGCCAACATCCCCCATTTGATGCTTCGCCATGACATCGTGGCCGCGGTTCGTGAGGGGCGCTTTCATGTCTATCCCCTGAACACCGTGGATGAGGCATTGACCTTGATGACGGGTGTAGAGGCGGGCGAACGCGGCCCGGACGGCCAGTATCCGGCCGAATCGATCAATCAACGGGTCGAGCGACGCCTGAGCGATCTGGCGGAGCTCGCGCGTCGAGTCCACGGCGACAACGCGGAGGGCGCGGCGCAGCGCAAGGACCATGGCGACGAGTAACGGCAACGAGGCCCACATTAAGCGCATCATCGTCCTGCTGGACAGCTCGCGGGCGGCGCGGGTGGCACTCGAAGCGGCGGCCGAGCTCGCCGCGCGGCGTCGCGCTCGCTTGCTCGGGCTTCTCGTCGAAGACACGGATCTGCTGCGCTCGGCGAGCCTACCCTTCGGCCGCGAAATCGGTTTCACCTCCGGGCGTATCCGGCCCATGAGCAGCGCCGATATGGAGCGCCGCCTGCGCCGGCAGGCAGAGGAAGCCCGCCGACTACTGGCGGCGGCAGGGCGCCGACGCGCCATCGAATGGAGCCTGCAGATCTGCCGCGGGCAGGTGGAGGCGGAGACGCTGGCCATCACCCTACCGACGGATCTATTGGTGTTGCGGCGCATCGATTGGGCGCGCGGCACCGGCTTGCGATTCGGCCAGTTGACCGTGCGCATCGCCACCACCGCAAACTGCTCGGTGATGGTATTGGGCGAGCCGCCGCAGGCGCCCCGGCAGCCGATTCTGGTGCTTTATGAAGGAGCCGAGACCGGCGATCGGGCACTCGCTGCGGCGGCACTGATGGCGCGCGAGAGTAAACAAGAGATCATGGTTCTGCTCCCCCCGTCAGCCGAGCCCATGGCTGAAGGGTCCGAGGCAGCCGCACGCAACTGGGCTCGGCGGCACAAGACGTCAATAAGCTTCATGCGCCTGCCCGGCGTAGATGCGGGTACCCTAGTTCAGGCGTTACGCCAATTAGGCGGCCGGGTATTGGTTCTCAGTCGCGCCAGTCCCGCGCTGCACAATCCCGCAAGTCGCTCGCTGCTCGATGAGATTGCCACGCCGGTTATAGTCGTGCCTTGAGTGGTCTGCTGGACAATTACGCTCGCATCCGG
>JAKDMK010000233.1 GCA_030452365.1 Nitrococcus sp. | reverse complement strand
TCACAAAGCGCGTGTCGCCGATGACGATCCTTTGCAGGCGCAGGAGCTCTTCGCGGTCAAGCGGCTGGGTGCCGGCTTCACCGATAGCGTGGCTCCAGCGCTGGAGGCGGTCCTGCGGCGGGTGTTCCCCCTCTATCGCAAAGCTGGACCGGGAATCCTTGAGCAGGAGAAAGGCGGCCGTGCGCGCGAGAACGTCGCGCGGGATGTCGGCGACGATCTCCCGCGCGTGTTTTGGCAGATTGAGGCCGATGAAGCGGTCAAGTGCCTCGGTGCGAAAGACGAGCGGGCAGAATGCCGGCGTGCCCGGCAGGTTGTCCTTTACCCGGTAGCGTGCTGTGGTGTCAGGAGACGCCAGCCGTTTTTTTCTATGACCCTGTGGCGCGCGCCGATGGCGTATAAGGTGCGTGGCAACGGAACCGCGAGGCCGTAGGCGTCGATGAGAGCGCTGTAACCAGCCGGTGTCGCCTTCTCAGGAAGGCGTCTTTCCTGAAAAACCGTCACCAGACCTGAAAAATGATGCTGCGCCGTGGCGGCCATGAAAACCTTGCTTTCGCCCTGAAATTCGATTTGGAATAGGCAATATCCTGAAAAACAATACTAGCGCGTGAAAAACTGTGCTGCAATAATTGATTCTGTGAAAAAGTAACTAATCACACCTCGTCATTCTGCGCGCAGCGAAGCTGTGTCGCAGGATCCAGCGGCTAGATTCTGCGACTTCGCCTTACGGCTCCGCGCAGAATGACAGCTCGGTAGTTCGCCGCATCGTGGTTACCGGAGGTGTTGGGGTCCCTCCGTCACCCAAACCTACCGGACTCACGGCAAGTCCGCCGAAGGGGCAATGCCAGGTGCGCGGACGATGATCGACTCGTTGGACCGAGCGTTACGCGTAGCTATCTTACCTTCGAAATCAAGCGCATTGCTTGGCCTGATATTCTGGGTTCTCGCGGGGCCGAAAGCGCGATGACGCAAGAAGGGCGTGCCACAAGCGCCTGGCTCCACGGCATTACCTGGGCGGTAGATTACTTGCCAATGACCGTCTTGAAGTGGCAAACCGCCAAGCCGTGGCCTACGTTGTAAAGGTCAGCACAACGACTAAAAGCTCACGATATGGACGGTTGCTCTATGAAAAGGATTATTTCCATTGCCTTTCTGCTGTATTGGCTCGTGCCGGCGGGTGTGCTCGCCAACCCGGCATACAGCCAACTGGCATACATCCAACTGGTGGTGTTCGGGGACAGCTTTTCGGATAGCGGCAACAACGCGGTGGTCTTCGGCGCTGAGCGTACGCCGGTCCCGCTGACCCCGCCCGATATCATCCCCGCGGCGCCGTATCAATCGGAGCGTTATTCCAACGGCCCAGTATGGGCCGAGCAACTGGCCGAGGAACTCGGCCTGGGGGTGGTGGCCTCGCTGCTGGGCGGCACCAACTACGCATACGGCGGGGCCCGCGTGTGGCAGCGGGTCAGCCCGACCGAGTCACTGTCTCTGCCCAGCCAGGTGGCTCAATATTTGAGCGACACCGGCGGTGTGGCGTTCTCGGGCAGCCTGTATGTGATCGAGGGCGGCGGCAACGACGCTCGGGATGTCTTGAATGCATTGGCTGCAGGAGAACCGGGGAAGGCAGCGAAAATCATCATCGAGTTCAAAAACAACATTGGGGCCATGATCACCAAGCTTTCCAACGCCGGCGCGACCGATTTTTTGATTTGGAACGTACCCGACGTCGGGCTTGCGCCTGCCGTTCAAGCACAGGGCCAGATTGCGATACTGCTTGCTACGTTCGTTGCCAAGACGATGAACGTCTTTCTCGATAGGGCGCTGGACCGCCTGGAGCACAACCTGCCCATCGACATCTTCCGGTTCGACGCCTTTAGCTTTATCGATGCGGTCGTCGCCAACCCGCAAGCCTTCGGGTTCGACAATGCGAGTGACCCCTGCGCGGTCTCGCCGGTATGTATCAATGATCCAGGTGAGCATTCTTTCTGGGATGGGCTGCATCCGACCACCGCCGGCCATGGGGCCATCGCTCAGGCAGTATTACAGGTGCTCCCGAATGCTGTGTCCGCACCGAATGCTGTTGCCCGAACCGGGGAGCCTCAGCCTGCTGGCGCTCGGTCTGCTTTGGATGGGCTGGCTCGGCCGTCGCAAGCGGCGCTCCTCATGAGCACGGTTCAATCTCTGACGCGGCATTTGACAGCGCCACCCGAACCGCGATAGGTTTGTCAACTGCATCACATTGCAAATGGAATTGCACGGTCAGCTCACTCTAGCGGGGCTGGCCTGATCGGCCGACGGGTTAAAATGGACAACCCGGCCAGGGAAGGAATGGGGGATAGGCCGTTGTGGGGGCAAGTGCCAAGCAAGCCCTGCGCCGGCAGAGGCAGGCCGCCGATCCGCTGATCGGGCGCGCCGCTTTTGTTTGGGCGCTGGGCAGTCTCTGCCAAGTTCATCGAAAGCCATTCGATTCGCGGCTGCTGCTCGGGCAGTTCCCGCCGCCGTATACGCTTGCCTCGCTGCAGCAGGCGGGCGCGGCGCTGGGCTTTGACATCGAGCCCCAGGCACTGGCGCCGGCGGTGATCGCCGGGCAACGGCTGCCGGCGCTCGCGCTGCTCGAGGATGAGGGAACGCCTGAAGAGGGCGTGCCCGAGGCGCAGCTCGCGCTGGTGGTGCGTGCCGACGGCGAACGGGTGCTTTATTTTCGCCCCGGCGAGACGAGCCCCCGCACCCTCGGCGCCGCGGAGGCCGTACGGCGTTTCGCCCCGCACGCACTCGCCGTGGCGCCCAAGGACGAGCCGCCGCCGGATGATGCCGCCGATGCCGCGCCCGCGCGCTTTGGCTTTCGCTGGTTCCTGCCCGAGCTGCTGCGCCATAACCGTATCTGGCGCGACGTGCTGATCGCCTCGCTCGCCATCCAGATCCTGGGGCTCGCCATGCCGTTGTTCACTCAGGTGATCATCGACAAGGTCATCGTTCACCACACCCTACATACGCTGATCGTAGTGGCAACGGCGCTGGTGATGTTCACCGTGTTCAGCGCCGTCATGACCTGGCTGCGGCGCTATCTGGTGCTGCACACCGGCAACCGCATCGATGCCGCGCTCGGCGCCCGCGTCTTCTCGCACCTCTTCCGGCTGCCGCTGCGCTATTTTGAGCACCGCCCGACCGGCACTCTGGTCGCCCGCTTACACGGCGTGGAGACTATCCGGCAGTTTATCACCGGCGCGGCGGTGACGTTGCTGCTCGATTTGCCTTTCCTCGGCGTCTTCCTTGCCGTGATGTTCTACTACAGTTGGCCGTTGACCCTCATCGTGCTCGGCGTGCTCAGCCTGGTGGCGATCGTTAGCCTGCTGCTGACGCCGGTGCTGCGCCGCCGCCTCGATGAGCAGTTCCTGCTCGATGCGCGCAACCAAGCCTTTCTCACCGAGTACCTGAGCGGCATCGAGACGGTGAAGTCACTGCAAATGGAGCCGCGGCTGAACGACCGCTTCGGCGACTACCTCGCGGCCTCGCTTGGTGCGAGCTTTCGCAGCCGCAACCTCGTCAACACCTACAATGTCGTTGCCCAAACCTTGGAGCAGCTGCAAGCGCTCGCCGTGCTTTGCGTAGGCGCCTGGATCGTCATGAGCACCGATGCGCTCACCGTGGGCATGCTGGTGGCTTTCCAGATGTTCGCAAGCCGCCTCTCCGAGCCCGTGCTGCGCCTCGTGGGGCTGTGGCAGCAGTTCCAGCAGGCGGACATCGCGGTCAAACGCCTGGGGGATATCATGGACGCCCCCGCCGAGCCCTATAGCCTGACCCCGGCGCGCGCCCCGGATGGCCGCGGGCGCATCCAGATCCAGGGCCTCGCCTTCCGCTACGCCGAGGACCGCGCGCCGCTTTATCGCGATCTTAACCTCACCGTCGAACCCGGTACGGCGCTTGCCATCACCGGCCCATCGGGTTGCGGTAAGAGCACGCTGGCCAAGCTGCTGCAAGGCTTCTATCAGCCAGCCGCGGGACGCATCTTGATCGATGGACGCGACATCCGCCATCTCACCGCCAACGAGCTGCGCGGCCACTTCGGCGTGGTGCCCCAGGAGACGCAGCTCTTCGCGGGCAGCGTCTACGACAACCTCCTGCACGGCAATCCGCAGGCGAGCTTCGAGCAGATGGTGCTGGCCTGCCGCTATGCGGAGATCCACCAGA
This sequence comes from Nitrococcus sp., assembly GCA_030452365.1. GTDB lineage: Bacteria > Pseudomonadota > Gammaproteobacteria > Nitrococcales > Nitrococcaceae > Nitrococcus. Next base: position 576 of record JAKDMK010000233.1, on the reverse strand, counting down.
CCATTGAAGCGCTGCCCCAGGGCTACCAGACCGAGCTCGGCGAGCGCGGCGTGGGGCTCTCCGGAGGCCAGCGCCAGCGGCTTGCCATCGCAAGAGCGCTGTTAAAGCGCCCTGCGATCCTGATCTTCGACGAGGCGACCAGCGCGCTCGACGCTGACACGGCCGCCCAATTCGCCCGCACCGTCAATCGTCTCAAGGGCAAGGTGACATTGCTGTTCATTACGCATCGGCTGCCGGCAGGGCTGCAGGTGGACGGGCGGCTTGTGCTTGGCATGCATGAGTGTGCACAAACCGGGGTAGAGGGGCGATGTGGAGGCAAGGAGACTGAACAATGACGAGGGATTGGTGGCGCGCGGCCGTGCTGGTGGGGTCTTTTCTTCTGTTCGCGATGTGGCTGGTCACGGGCTGCAGCGGCCCGGACTATCCGGTGCTCGACTCCGGGCATGCGGCGTTCGAGGACGAAATCGTGTGGCTGGACAACCACCGGGTGCTGTTTGCGGGATTCGAGGGCGAGAAGCCGACGACCGCCAAGCGCAAAGGGCTCTATGTCTGGGATACGCGCAAGAACCAGGTGAC
>JAKDMK010000042.1 GCA_030452365.1 Nitrococcus sp. | reverse complement strand
CCAGTACATATCGTGGTTGGCCGTGACGGAGTCACCGGAGGCTGTTTCGTGGTGACCGTATACCGCCCGGACTCCCAACGCTGGGATGATGAGTACCGAAACAGGAGAGAATCTTGAACTGTGTAATCTGCAAGACGGGCAGCACCGCTTCGGGGCGCGCTACAGTAACCTTAGAACGTGGTAACACGGTAGTCGTCGTCAAGGGCGTTCCGGCACAGGTATGCGAGGATTGCGGCGAATATTATCTCAACGAGGCCGTAGCTGCGCGTGTCTACTCACAGGGGGAAGCCGCTGTTGCCCGCCACGCCGAAGTGGAAGTCCTACGCTATGCGGCCTAGGCGCTAAGCGCGAGCTGGACACCAACATCTTGTCAGTTTTTGATCAGGCGGCGAGGCCGAGCGTTTCGAAGGTGGCATGCATTTCCTCGCGCAGGCGGATGTAATGCTGATCGATCGGATGGAGCGTTTTGGGCGGACGACCACGTGGGCGGCCCACGCCGGCCAGGAGGGGCTTGATTACCTGATCGCGCAACAACAGGTACGCGCACATCGCGCGCATGGCGGTCGGATGGGCGTTGAAGCGATGCGAACGCTCCGGTCGGTGGATGAAGTTTTTAGCGCGCAGTTTGGCCAGATCATAGGCTGCGTGACGGTGCGCGTATCGCTCTTCGTTCCATCCGCTGCGCTCGCGCACTTTGCCGGCCACCTGCGCTACGGTGAACCCATCCGGTGCAGTGGAAAGACTCACCACGGCGTCGAGGACGTGACGGTTGCGGACTTTATTCAGATCGATGCCCGCCAATCGCCGATTGCCCCGTGCACTGGGTTGGCTCCAGCGTTCAAACGTGCCTGCGTCGAGAAAGCTCACGTGCGCGGCCTGTACAGTGTTGAGAAAGCGCACCAGCATGGCGCGCATGCGATCGAGCAATACCGGCAGTCTCTCCAGCACTTTCCCGCAGCGCAGCGCCGTGGTGTTGTGTACCACCACCCCCCTCTCTCTGCCAACATGACTGAGACACCAGACCCCCTTAGAATTACTGTAGGGCGTTGGAAGGTGAGAGATCATGACCGCAGAGAGAAACTCAATGACATTGAATGGAGTTCCTACGCCCGGGTGTTGACGAATCCCGAGCAGCGTGCGCCTGTTCGGCCGGGGAGAGACATACTGCAATTACGCATAGCCTTCGATGGCCGCGTGTACCTGATCCGGGTCTTTGTGGATGTGGATTGCAGGCCGGCGCAAGTGGTCATCGTGTACAAAACGAGCAGGATTTCCAAATATTGGAGGACCGACCCATGAAGGTCACTTATGACAAAAAGACGGATACTTTGAGCATACTCCTCCGGGATGAGCACGTGACAGTCGCCGAGAGCGACGAGGACAAGCCCGGCGTGATCCTCGATTACGACGAGCTCGGAAACCTAGTGTCGCTCGAAATCCTGGATGCCTCCAAGCGTGTCACCGATGCGGGCAAAATCGAGTACGAAGTCGCGGGATAATTTGGACGGCGGCCTTAGGGGCTACAGCGACGTATTCACGGCGCGTCTTGGCAAACTCTACCGAACCGGCTCCGACCGTGCTAGGGACAATACAGGCTTTGCCCGTGCAGTCGGCCGATGCACTTGTGCTATGCGTATCTCCTCGCGATGGGTAAAATCCTGGCGTTCTCCGCTGCCGCAATGCACTGGAGCGACTGGACCCAAGGCCCATAACCACGCTTCGAGCAGAGGAACATGCTTCGCCCCTTCAATGGCCGATCTCCGCGCTTGGCTGACACCGCTTGGGTGGATGCGACCGCCCTGGTAATCGGTGATGTCGAGCTCGCCGAGGACGTCTCAATCTGGCCCATGGCTGTCATCCGCGGCGATATCAATAGCATTTGCATCGGCGCACGCAGCAATGTGCAGGATGGAACGGTGATTCATGTCACCCACGACGGCCCATACACTCCCGGAGGCCAGCCTACGAGGCTGGGCACGGATGTCACCATCGGCCACCGAGCGATCGTACACGGTTGCACGGTGGGCAACCGCGTTCTGATCGGGATGGGGGCAATCCTCATGGACGCGGTCGACGTCGCCGACGATGTCATGATTGCCGCCAACACGCTGGTGCCACCCGGTAAAAGACTGGAGTCGGGCCGGCTCTATGTCGGCACGCCGGCGCGAGCCGTGCGCGAATTGACCACCGAGGAGCGCGAACAGCTGATCTATTCGGCCCACTTCTACACGCGGCTCAAGGAGCTGCACCGCGCGGCGCGGGAATAGGTCGAGTGCAAGCACACAACCCTCGCACCTCCCTCGAAATCGCAGGCCATCGGATACAACCCGGCGAGCGGCGCACCATCGATATTCCGGCCGCACTGCTCTACACCCACGCGCCGGTTGCATTGCCAGTGCAAGTGATCAACGGCCGGGAGGACGGTCCGTCTCTGCTCGTCTGTGCCGCCATCCACGGCGATGAGATCAGCGGCGTGGAGATCATCCGCCGCGTGCTTTTATTGCCAGCCCTAAAGCGCCTGAAGGGTCGCTTGCTGGCGGTGCCGATCGTGAACGTCTTCGGTTTCGCCGCCCGCTCCCGCTATCTGCCGGACCGGCGCGACCTCAATCGCGCTTTTCCAGGCAGCGAGCGCGGTTCGCTTGCCGCGCGCATGGCTCACTTGTTCATGCGCGAAATTCTGGCGCACGCGAGCCATGTCATCGACTTGCATACTGCGGCGATCCACCGCGATAACCTGCCGCAGATACGCGCCAACCTGGAGGAGCCGAGCTGCGCGGCAATGGCCCGTGCGTTCGGGGTTCCGGTCATGATCAACGCGCCTCTGATCGAGGGCAGCCTGCGCCAGATCTGCAATGACACCGGCAAGCCCGTGATTACTTATGAGGCCGGGGAGGCGCTGCGCTTCAACGAAGCTGCGATTCAGGCGGGGGTCAAGGGCATCATCCGCGTGCTGCGCTACCTTGGCATGATCCCTCGCGGTCGCACGAGCCGGAATGCGCCCGAGTCGCATTACGCAGCGAATTACAGCACCTGGGTTCGAGCCGAGCAGAATGGTATCTTCCGCGCCGCCGTGGCGCTGGGCGCGTATGTCAACAAAGGGCAGGCACTTGGCTACATCGCGGACCCATTCGGTGAGAGTGAGCTCACTGTGGAGGCGAGTATCGACGGCATCGTGGTCGGTCGCAACAACCTGCCGCTGGTGCACGAGGGCGAGGCGTTGTTTCATCTCGCTCGCTTCGACTCAGTTCGGCGGGTGGCGAAATACGTCGCGGCCTTTAACCGCGAGCTCGAGGAAGACCAGGGCTGGCAGGGTGAGCCACCGATCGTCTGAGATGACGTGCTCATCCTTGGCGTACTACTGTCAGAGTTTCGTATCGGGGCCCGGGGCGGCGCGCTCTGGCGGGACACGCCGTGAATACTTCCATGTAGGCTCGACGGCGGCGTCCTTGCCGCCGACGGTTCCGCGAGAGCGCATCGCCCCGAGCTAACGATGTTTCTGCAAACATGAACATTTCATCCGGCACGACGGTTTCGCCAGATCACGGTGTGACCGCCCAAAGCGCTGATGCGCTTTGCAATTCGAGGGCTTGTTCAATGAACATTGCAGAAGTTATCCCGAGCCGCGGTAATTTCACGACAAGCCGACGATGTGCCCGGCACTGATACGAATCAGGTCGATCAGCACCGCCGGATAGACCCCCAAACCGACTAGTACGATGGTAATTATGAACAGCGCACAAGCGCCGGCCAAACCGGCATGTGTGGTGATGGGTTCGGCCTCCTCGTCCGGGCGCCGCGCCATGGCGGCGATCACCCGCAGGTAGTAGAACAGACCGATCACGCTGCCGAGGATCAGCGCGGTCAGCGCAGGCCACAACGCGTCGCGTACGCCGGCAGTGAACAAGTAGAACTTGCCGATGAAGCCGATGGTGAGCGGGATTCCGGCGAGCGACAGCAGCGCCAGCGTGAAGGCGGTGGCAAGCCAGGGGCGGCGCCAGAACAAGCCGGCGTAGTCATTCAGGCGCGTTTGCTCCTCGGCGCCATCGGCCGGGCGCGAAACAACACTCACCACCCCGAACGCGCCCAATATCATGATCACGTAGGTCGCCATGTAAAAAGTGACGGCCTCGACCGCGAAATGCCCGCCGATCAGGAAGGCGACGAAGATATAACCCAAGTGCGCGATCGACGAATAGGCGAGGATACGCTTGACATCGTCCTGCAGCAGCGCGAGCAGGTTGCCTGCCACCATGGAGGCGATCGCGATCAGGTTCAGCACCAGGAATAATGGCCCGACATGAATGCTGCCGGCGGCGATGAACGTACGCAGCAGCACGGCGATCGCCGCTGACTTGGAGACGCTAGCGAGGAAGCCGCTGACCGGTGCCGGCGCTCCCTGGTAGACGTCCGGCGTCCACATATGAAACGGGATTACCGAGATCTTGAAGCCGAGACCGACGACGATCATGACCAAGCCCGCCAACACGGTAGGCTCGGTGCCAAGATCCAGCGCACTCAGCCGGCTGGCGAGGATGCCAAAGGTCAGCGTGCCAATGCGGGCGTATAGCAGCGCGATGCCGAACAGCAGAAACGCCGATGACACACCGGCCATGAACAGGTACTTGATGCCGGCCTCGAGCGGGCGCAACTGCGTGGCGCGGTAGGCGATCATCGCGAACAGCGCCACGCTCAACAGTTCGAGCGACAAAAACAGCGACGCTAGGTTGCTGCTCGCGGCGAGATTCATGGCCCCGAGCGAGGCCAGCAGCAGCAGGATGTAGAGCTCCTCGGCGCGCCCGCTGCGTGCGCGGAAGTAGGCGAACATCAGCAGCGCCGTAGCGAACGCGGCGGCCAACACCAGTCCAGCGTAGAACAGCGCGTAGCCGTCGATGACGAACAGCGGGGTCACTCGTTGTGGCGACACCGCCATGGCAAACGGCAGCGACAGCAACGCCAGCGCGAGCCCGAGCAAAGTCAGTGCGAAAGTGACCCCATGATGGCGGTAGAACGCCACCGCAAGCATCACGATCAGCACGAAGGCACCAAGAATAATCTCCGGTAGCAGCGCGAGGAGCTGCTTCGTAAGAAAGGTGCCGGAGACGATCTCCGGCAACAGGGCGATAACGAGGGATTGATCAGTGGCCATGCGCTCAGCCCTCACTCATCATGGTCACTGTTATGGTCTCTCGCATGCCGGTTAGGGCAGGATCGAGGATGTCGATAATCGGCTGCGGATAGACGCCGATCCAGATGGTGATGATGACCATGGCCGCCATCGTGCCAAGCTCCCGAGCACCGAAGTCGCTGAGCCCGGCCACCTCGATTTGCGTGCCGGTCGGCCCCTGGAACACCCGCTGCATCCAGTACAGTGAATAGATCACCGCCACGATGAGGCCGAGCGCTGCCGCACTAGCAAAGCCCATGCTGGCGCGGAAGGTGCCGAGCAACGACATGAGCTCGCCGACGAAATTACTCAGCCCCGGCAAACCGAGCGCGGCAATCGCGAAGAACATACCGATACCGGCCATGCGCGGCAGATGTGGCCACAGCCCGCCCATACGGCTCATCTCACGAGTATGGGTACGCTCCTGCAGCGCACCGACCAGCATGAACAGCGCTCCCGTGGTGATGCCGTGAGCCATCATCACGAGCACCCCGCCTTGCAGGGCGAGCACGTTCGATGCATAGACCGCGAGCAGCACGAAGCCGAGATGGCTGACACTGGTGTAGGCCACCAGCCGCTTCAGATCGCTCTGCCCGAAAGCAACGATACCGCCGTAGAGGATGCTGATGACCGCCAAGGTCATCGCAATCGGCGCGAAGTTCATCGCGGCCTCGGGGAACAACGGCACGGCGAAGCGATACAGCCCGTAGGCCCCGGTTTTGAGGAGCACGCCAGCGAGGATAACGCTGCCGGCGGTCGGCGCCTCGGTGTGGGCATCCGGCAGCCAGGTGTGGAAGGGCACCGCCGGCAACTTCACCGCGAAAGCGAGGAAGAACCCGAGCATCGTGAATGCCGCCGCCGTCGCGGACATCTTCGTGCCGAGCAGTGCGAAATAATCGAAAGTGAGCGTGCCAGTATCGGCGAAGTGGATCGTCGCCAAGGCAATAATTGCCACCAGCATCAGCAGGCCGCTGCCGAAGGTGAACAGAAAGAACTTGTTGGCGGCATAGCGGCGGTTCTCATGACCCCAGAGCGCGATCAGGAAGTACATCGGGACCAGCATCGCCTCCCAGAACGCGAAGAACAGGAACAGATCCAACGCCATGAATACGCCCAGGGTACCGGCCAGCGTCCACACCAGATTGAAGTGGAAGAAGCCGACCTGCTCGCGGATCTCACTCCAGGAGGTGATGACCGAAACCAGGCCGAGGAATAGACTCAACATGATCAGCATCAGACTGAGCCCATCCAAACCGAGCTGGAAGTCGATCCCGAAGCGCGGGATCCAAGGCACCTTGAAGCGCACTATCCAGCCACCGGTTTGGGCTACCGTCACCGCGTCGGCATGAGTGACCCACAGGTACAAGCCGATCGCGAGTCCGATAAGGAAGGTGAGGATAGAGACCCAGCGCGAGGCGTTCGCGCTCCAGCTCCCCGCCGCCAGCGCCGCCAGCCCGCCGACGATTAGCACGATCAGCAGCCATACGAGGATCATGTCAGCACCACTATGGCAACAAGGACCACGCCACCGGCGGCAAGCACACCCATATACCAGCGCAGGTTGCCGGTCTGGGTCTGGCGTAGCATCCCGTAGAGCATGCGGCTGATGGCGGCCAAAGTGTTGTAGAACACGTCGAGCACATCCCGGCGATTGACCCGGGCAAACCATTCATAAGGCCCTACCAGCACCCGGTAGTACACCCAGTCGAAGCCGAAGCCGCTGCCCCAGAAGCGGCGCAGCAGGTTTGCATCCTCCGTGCTCGCCAGCGCCTCGGCCTCAGGCTTGCGGCGCAGAAACAGTCGGTAGGCAAGATAGATGCCGGCGATCGATATGCATACGGTGACGAGCTCGAGCAGCCACTCCACTCGTGCAGGTTCCGGGCGCGCGGCGCTGCGGGGCAGTGTCTGCTGCAGAAACTCCGATAACACGTGCACGCCGCCGCCGAAGATGTCCGGAATCTCGAGAAAGCCGATCACGAGCGCGCCGATGGAGAGCACCGTGAGCGCAATCAGCGCCCGTGCCCGTGGTCGCTGACCGACGAGGGTCCGCGGCTCGCCGAAAAACGCGATGAATACCGAGCGAAAGATATAGACGCTGGTGAGAAAGGCGCCCAGTACCGCGCCCGCCCACAACCACGGCCCACCGAGTGGGGATGACCAAACGCTGGCGATGATCAAATCCTTACTGTAGAAGCCGGCGGTAATGAGCGGCACTGCCGCAAGTGAGGCGGAGCCGATCAGGTAGCTCCAGAACGCCGCCGGCAGCCGGGTGCGCAGACCACCCATGCGGTGGATATCATGCTCCTCGTCGAGCGCCTGGATCACTACGCCGGCGGAGAGGAACAGCAGCGCCTTGAAGAAGGCATGGGTCAAGAAGTGGAAAATTGCCGCCGCCCAGGCACCGACCCCAAGCGCGAGAAACATGTAGCCGATCTGGCTGATAGTCGAATAGGCCAGGATACGCTTGATGTCGTTCTGTGCCAGCGCGCTGAAGCCGGAAATGAGCAAGGTCAGCACGCCGATGATGGCCACCGCGAGCAGCACCGGCGGTGCCAGCTCGAAGAGCGTGTGGGTACGCGCGATCAGGTACATACCGGCGGTCACCATAGTGGCGGCATGGATCAGCGCGCTGACCGGGGTCGGGCCGGCCATGGCTTCGGGCAGCCAGGTCTGCAGCGGCACCTGGGCGGATTTCCCCAACGCCCCGGCCAGCAGCAGCACCGCGGTGGCGATGGCAACTGGCGAGCCCACCGGCCATTGGGCGCTGGCGTGCTGCATCAGCGTGTGAATATCGAGGCTGCCGAGCTCGGTAAAGATGAGCAGCAGGGCGATCAGAAAGCCGACATCGCCGATGCGGGTGACGATGAACGCCTTGCGTCCGCACACGCAGTTATGGGGGTCTTCGTGCCAGAAGGCGATCAGCAGGTAGCTGCACAATCCGACGCCTTCCCAGCCCAGGAACAAAAACAAGAGATCGCCGGCCAGCACGAGCACCAGCATGGAGGCGACGAACAGATTCATATACGCGAAAAAACGCAGATAGCTGCGATCCGCCGCCATGAACTCCGCGGAATACAGATGGATGAAGAAGCCGACCACCGTGATTACCAGCATCATCACCAGCGACAGGGCATCGAAACGCAGCGAGATGCTCGGCGCGAAATCGCCCACCTGCATCCAGGTCCACAGCGTCTGCGTGAACGCGCCGCCCATGGGTGGTGCGAGTAGAAAGTTGCTCGCGATGGCAAGCGCCAGCGCACAGGAGAGCCCTACCGAACCGACGCCGACAATCGCCGTGGCGGTGCGCGAGAGCACGCGCTGGAGCAGCACCAAAGTGGTGAAGCCGAGCAGCGGCAGCAGCGGGACGAGCCAGAGCAGGTGCAGCAAGATCAGCCTTCCATGCGCCGCAGCACGTCCACATCGACGGTCTTGAAGCGCTGGAACATCTGTAGGATCAGCGCGAGTCCCACCGATACCTCGGCCGCTGCCAAGGTGAGGATGAAGATGAACATCACCTGACCGTCCGCTGAGCCCCAGCGGGCACCGGCCGCGATGAAGGCGAGCCCGGCGGCGTTGAGCATGATCTCCAGGCCCATCAGCATGAATACGATGTTGCGTCGCACCAAAACGCAAATCAGGCCAAGTGCGAACAACACCGCGGCAAGCACCAAGCTCTCCAAGACGGGTAGCGTATTGGTCATATCATTCCTCTGCGTCTGTGCGCCGCCGGCCGAGATGATAGGCACCGACCAGCCCTGCCAGTAACAGAAAACCGGCGATCTCCACCGCCAACAGGTAGGGGCCGAACAGGGCCGCGCCCACGGCGTGCGGCGAGACTCCGCCGCCGCTTGGTCCACCCGGCCCGATACCGAACGCGAATGTATAGACGAGCTCCGCGAGCAGCGCGGCCGCGAGCAATGCGGGGCCGCCCCACATGCGCCTATCGAGCCAGCGTCGTTCCTGCTCGACCGCGGCTTCACCCAGGTTCAGCATCATCACCACGAATACGAACAGCACCATGATGGCGCCGGCGTAGGTGATGGCCTCGAGCGCCGCGGCGAAGGGTGCGCCCAGCGTATAGAAGATGACCGCGACCGCGAGCAGCGAGACGATCAGATACAGCAGCGCGTGCACTGCATGAGTCAGCGTGATGGTCATCACCGTGGCGGCGACGGCGATGACGGCGGCGATGTAGAAGACGATCATCATGGCAGCAAGCTACGCACGTCGATCGGGGGCCGTTCGTCCTCGGCCTCGCCTTTGTCCTTGCCCCCGACCGCCATGCCGGCGACACGATAGAAGTTGTAGTCGTGATACTTGCCGGTGCCGTCGATCAGCAGATCCTCCTTCTCGTAGACCATATTGTGGCGCTGGTACTCGCTTTGCTCCACGTCCGGGGTGAGCTGTATGGCGTAGGTCGGACAGGCTTCCTCGCAGAGGCCGCAGTAGATGCAGCGCGAGAAGTTGATGCGAAACCACTCCGGATACCAGCGGCCCGTCTCGTCTTCGGTCTTTTGCAGCGCGATACAGTCCACAGGGCAGGCCACCGCGCAGAGATTACAGGCGACACAGCGCTCGGCGCCGTCGGGGTCGCGCGAGAGGATGATGCGCCCGCGATAGCGCGCCGGCAGTTTGAGCTTCTCCTCCGGGTAGAGCAGCGTTTCGCGGCGCGCCACGGTGTGGGTGAATACGGCCCACAAGGTTCGCAGGTGGCTGAGCATGAAGACCTCCCTCGATTAGCCGTTGAAAAACGCCAGCGTAACCGCGCCGGTCACGACCAGGTTTAACAGCGCCAGCGGCAACATAAACTTCCAGCCATAGGCCATGAGCTGGTCATAGCGCGGACGCGGCAGCGCGGCGCGCAACAGGATGAATAAGCCGACGAAAAACGTGAGCTTGATGAGAAACCAGACGATCGGCGGCAGCCACGGGCCATGCCAGCCGCCGAAGAACAGCACCACGATCATGGCCGAGATCAAGATGATGCTGGCATACTCGCCGACGAAGAACATGCCGAACTTCATGCCCGAGTACTCGGTATGGTAGCCGGCGATGAGCTCGTTTTCGGCCTCCGGCAAGTCGAATGGCAGTCGGTGCGCCTCGGCGATACCGGCGATGGAAAACACCAGGAAGCCAAAGAACTGTGGCACGACGAACCACAGCCCGCTCTGGGCGTTGACGATCTCACGCAGGTTGAACGTGCCGGTGAGCATCACCACGCCGGCGAGCGCCAGCGCCATGAACACCTCGTAGCTGATCATCTGCGCGGCCGAGCGCAGGCCGCCGAGCAGCGAGTATTTATTGTTCGATGCCCAGCCGCCAAGCACCACGCTGTAGACCGACAACGAGGTCATGGCGAGGAAGAACAGCAGGCCGATATTCATGTCGACGATACCGATCGCCGGAGTGATGGGAATCACCGCGAAGGCGAGCAGGATGACGACCATAATGATGGCCGGAGCGATGATAAAAACGGCCCGGTCGGCGAACGGCGGTGTCCAATCGTCCTTGGCGAAGAGCTTCAGCATGTCGGCGAGAACCTGCAAGATACCGAAGGGGCCGGCGCGATTGGGGCCGTAGCGATCCTGCCATAGGCCGAGCATGCGCCGCTCGATCCAGGTGAGCAGGGCCGAGGCGCCCACCACGGCGATCAGAATGCCAAACACGTTGGCGATATGAAGCCAGATGGCCGTCGTCATGAGGCCGCTTCCTTGTGCAGCTCGATCCAAGCGGGCAGCGTGACGCACTCTAAGCCGGCAAGCCCGACCGGAATGCCGGCGGTGCCCCGGGCGAGGCTCGCGTCGATGCGCACCTGAAGCCGCAGCTCGCGCTCGGGCAGGGCCACCCGCGGGCGATCATCGGCAGCGACCATCAGCGCCGCGGCGTCGTCCGGGTGCAGCGCTACGTAGGGCTCGGGAATGCGCTCGGCAAGCGGCGGTGACAGCGCGCTCAGCTCGTCGCTGCCGAACACCTCGTACAACGGCAGCGCGCGCAGACGCAGGCCGTCGCCGCGTTCGGGCGCGGCAGGCACATCGTCGTTGTAGTGGCCTCCGGGGCCCTCGCGTGGCTCGATCAGGCGCGCGCCGCCATCGCCGTCGTGCAACGGCCCGCTGATCTCTTGCTGGAACTTGTTCAGCGACTGCGTCGAGTTCCAGCCCGGCGCCCAGAAGAACGGGATCAGCGCCGGCGGCGCGTCCCCGTGGTGACCTTCCATGGTGAACGAGAACGGGCTGTCCGGATCCTTGGGCGGCTGCGGTTCGTGGACGCTCTTGTCGGCATTCATCGCGGTGCGGCCGCTATAGCGGCGCGGTTCTCGTGCCAGGCGCCGGGCGGCGATACGAAAAGTGGCGGGGGGCGCGGCGTCGCGAATACCGGTCAGCGCAGGCACGGCCTGCGCACAGGCGTTGATCACGTGATCCAAATTGAGCCACGCCGGGCGCGGACCCCGGCCGCAGTGGGTAGCGATGGTCGTGAGCCAGCGCCAG
>JAKDMK010000232.1 GCA_030452365.1 Nitrococcus sp. | reverse complement strand
TTGCGAAAAAATGGCCTCCGGCGCGGCGTCGTGGGTGAATGTCAACAGACCCTAGGACAGGCCATGTCGAGAAAGCTGCGTGAACCTGCTGTCGCCGAGCTGTTCTATCCCGGTGAGGCCGAGCCACTGGGGTCTTTGTTGGACCAGCTGATGCGAGGCCCAGACTTCGGGCTCCAGGTGCCCAAGGCAATAATTGTCCCACATGCCGGCTATGTCTATTCCGGATCCACGGCCGCCGCCGCGTATGCGCGCCTTGCCCCGGCGCGCGAGCGCATCAAACGCGTGGTGCTGCTGGGTCCCGCCCACCGCGTACGGTTTCAGGGCATTGCCGGGCATAGTGGTGATGCCTTTGTGACGCCCCTGGGGGAAGTACCATTGGATGGCGCCGCGCTGGAGAAGCTCCTGGATCTCACCTATATAGGTCTGTTGGACGAGGCGCATACACAGGAGCACAGCTTGGAGGTCCAGTTGCCGTTTCTGCAACACCTCCTCGCTGACTTTCAGCTTGTTCCTCTGGCGGTGGGCGATGCGACGGCCGCGGCAGTCGCCGTGGTGCTGGAGCGCCTCTGGGGTGGCGCGGAGACCCTGGTCGTCATCAGCACCGATCTCAGCCATTATCATGATTATGAGACCGCGCGGCGCCTGGATGGCCACACAGCGGACAATATCCTGCACAGGCGTCATGAGGCGATCGGTTATCAGGATGCCTGCGGGCGCAATCCGCTCATCGGCTTGCTCGCGCTCGCGCGCCGCCGGGATCTGCGCATCGAGCTGCTCAGGCTCTGTAGCTCGGGCGATAGCGCTGCCGGGGATCATAGCCGGGTCGTGGGCTACGGAGCCTTTGCGGTTTATGAGGATTGACCCTGAAGAGCGTCAGCAACTCCTAAAGCTCGCGCGGGCCAGCTTGGGCCATGGCTTGCTGAGCGGTGTGCCGCTACCGGTCGCGTTACAGGAGTGGCCGGCGCATCTGTGCGAGCCGGCCGCCAGCTTTGTGACCCTGCGCAGGGGCGAACGGCTGCTAGGCTGTATCGGCAGCTTGGAGGCTTGCCGTCCACTGGTGCAGGATATCGCGGAGAACGCCTACGCGGCGGGTACGCGCGATCCACGCTTCGCTCCTTTACGATCCGCCGAGCTTGCCGAAGTCCGCCTGGAGATCTCGGTGCTCACGCCGCCGCAAGCGCTGAGCGCGGCGAGCGAGCGCGCGCTGCTCTCGCAGGTCCGGCCCGGTGTGGATGGCCTGATCTTGGAGTGGCAGGGACGCTGGTCAACCTTCTTGCCCGCAGTGTGGCGCCAGATTCCGCAGCCAAGCGACTTTCTGGGGGAGCTGCGGCTGAAAGCCGGTCTGGAGCCCGAGTTTTGGGCACGGGGACTGACTTTTTACCGCTACCAAACGATCACTTTCCGGGAGGATGCGCTAGTGCCCGCGCAAGGCACGGGCTGAGTGCCTAAGCACTATTGGTCCAAGCGCTGCGTTGCGGCCACTAGCCGTGTGTCGGGGGGTCGTCCTCACTAAGGGACATCAATGCGGTATTGCCACCGGCCGCCGTGGTGTCGATGCTCAGCGCGCGCTCGGTCGTGAAGCGCGGCAGGTAGTGCGGACCGCCGGCCTTTGGACCGGTGCCGGAGTAGCCCTGGCCGCCAAAGGGATGCACGCCGACCACTGCGCCGATCATGTTGCGGTTGACGTAGGCATTGCCCACGCGCATGCGGCTCACCACGTGCTGCACCGTAGTATCGATGCGGCTGTGGATGCCGAAAGTCAGGCCATAGCCGGTCGCGTTGATCTCGTCGATCACCCGGTCCAGATCGTGCGCCGGATAGCGGATCACGTGCAGAATGGGGCCGAATTTCTCCTCAGTTAATTGCCCAAGGCTGTGCAGCTCGAAGGCACAGGGAGGGAAGAAGCTGCCGTTCTCAGCGCCCGCCGGCAGCACGCATCGATAGAGCAGCCTCGCCGTCGCCGTCATGTGCTCGGCATGTACCTCGAGCATGCGGCGGGCATCCTCATCGATGACCGGTGTGACATCCGTTGCGAGGCACCAAGGATCACCGATGCGCAGCTCGGCCATAGCTCCGGTCAGCATTTCGATCACTTGATCGGCAATGTCCGCCTGCAGGTAGAGCACCCTAAGCGCCGAGCAGCGCTGCCCCGCGCTCTGGAAGCTTGATTTCACCACGTCGCTCACCACCTGCTCGGGCAGCGCGGAGGAGTCGACGATCATGGCGTTCTGGCCGCCGGTCTCGGCGATCAATGGCACGATCGGGCCCTCGCGCTCGGCGAGCGCGCGATTGATGAGCTTGGCGGTGGCTACCGAGCCGGTAAAGGCCACGCCATCGACCCTGCGGTCTGTGACCAGCGGCAGGCCCACACTGGGCCCATCACCGGGTAGAAGCTGCAGGACGTCCGGCGGAATGCCGGCTCGATGCATGAGCGCAGCCGCATAGGCGCCGATCAGAGATGTCTGCTCGGCGGGTTTGGCGATCACGGCATTGCCGGCGACCAGCGCGGCGGTTACCTGGCCGGTGAAGATCGCGAGCGGGAAGTTCCACGGGCTAATGCAGGCGAATACGCCACGACCATGCAGCGAGAGCTGATTGCGCTCACCGGTGGGGCCGGGCAGCAGCAATGGCTGCGCCAGGTCCAAGCGGGCGCGAGCGGCATAATAGCGGCAAAAGTCCACTGCCTCGCGCACCTCGGCGATGCCATCGGCAATGTTTTTTCCTGCCTCACGGGCGCATAGCGCCACCAGTGCCGGCATCTGCTGCTCATAGAGCTCGGCCAGCCGATCGAGACAGTCGGCGCGCTGCGTGGCGGGACATGCATCCCAGTCCACGGCAGCCTGCCGGGCACGGGCAAATGCCCGGTCAACATCGCCGTGATCGGCGAAGACCACCGTGCCGACCCGATGCGAGCGGTCCGCGGGCGAGTACACGGGTATTCCCTCGGCCACCTGAGTGCGTCCGCCGATGAGCGGGGCGGCCCGCCAATGGTGGCGATCCGCCTCTGCCATGCCCTGATATAACCACTCGAGCTGCGCAACGTCCGAGAGATCCACACCCTTGGCGTTGCGCCGGGTTGAGCCATAAATGTCGACGGGCAGAGGAATGCGCGGATGCGGCAGATGCGAGCGGCCGGCCATTTTGGCGATCGGGTCGGCAACGATCTCATCGATGGGCACCTTCTCGTCGACGATGCGATTCACAAACGAGGAATTGGCGCCGTTTTCCAGCAGGCGTCGCACCAAGTAGGCCAATAGGTCTTCGTGGCTGCCGACGGGAGCGTAGATTCGGCAGGCAATGCCGAGCTTCTCCTTGCCCACGATCTGATCGTAGAGCGCCTCTCCCATGCCGTGCAGGCGTTGACACTCGAAGCGCCGTTCTTTGCCGGCCACCTCCAAGATATAGGCTAGGGTATGGGCGTTATGGGTGGCGAATTGGGGATAAAAATGCCGGCTATCCGCCAACAGCTTGCGCGCGCAGGCGAGATAGGAGATGTCGGTGTTGGACTTGCGGGTGAACACTGGATAACCGCTCAGGCCGAGCTCCTGAGCGCGTTTGATCTCCGTATCCCAGTAAGCACCTTTGACCAGCCGCACCATCAGGCGCCGGCCGTGATGCTCGGCCCGCTCGGCGAGCCAGTCGAGCAGCGGGAACGCGCGCTTCTGATAGGCCTGCACTGCGAGTCCCAGGCCCTGCCAGCCGCGCAGCTTCGGGTCGCTGCACAATGTATCGATGAGCTCCAGCGAAAGATCTAGGCGGGCGGCCTCTTCGGCGTCGATCGTCAGGTTAATGTCGTGTTGTGCCGCCAGTAGCGCCAATGCGCGCAGCCGCGGTAACAGCTCGCCCAAGGCGCGATCGCGGTTGCCGAGCTCATAGCGCGGGTGCAACGCCGAGAGCTTGATGGAGACGCCCGGCGAGTCAACTGGCCCGCGCCCGGCGGCGATCTCGCCGATGGCGTTTATCGCCTGCCGGTAGCGCTCGAAGTAGCGGCGCGCGTCGGCATCGGTGCGAGCCGCCTCGCCAAGCATGTCGTAGGAGTAGCGATAGCCGCGCCGCTCCGGGTCGTGCGCGCGCCGCAGCGCCTCCTCGATATCGCGCCCCATCACAAACTGCCGTGCCAGGATACGCATGGCCTGGCGCAGCGCCTGGCGGATCACCGGCTCGCCGCTGTGCCGCAGCAGCCGCGCCAGCACACCGCGCAAATGTTGCTGCGGGTGATCGCGGTAGCTCAGGATTCGGCCCGTGAGCATCAGCGCCCAGGTGGAGGCGTTGACGAACAGCGAATCACTATCGCCGAGGTGGTGCTCCCAATGGGAAGTGCCGATCTTATCCTCGATCAGCTTGTCGACGGTATCGCTGTCGGGGATGCGCAGCAGCGCTTCGGCGAGACACATCAGCACAACCCCTTCGTGGCTGGAGAGCTCGTATTGGTGCATGAATGCGTCAATGGCGCTTTTGTGGAGACGGCTGCTGCGCACCTCGCGCACAAGCGCCTGGGCGTGATCGGCGATCCGCTCCTTAGCCGCGGCTGGGAGCTCCGCCTCCCGCAGCAGCAGGCTCACGTGCTCCGCCTCGTCGCCGCAATAGGCTTTGTTGACCTTTCGATAGAGCGGGTGGGAGAAGACGCTGGGCGGTTCGAAGTGCATTCCAGGCCTCAGAATCTCCGGCTGATTGGATCGGTACCGAACCCGTGGCAGCCAACTCTGTAGCGCTCTTTCTAGGGCCTGTTGACATCCACCCAC
This sequence comes from Nitrococcus sp., assembly GCA_030452365.1. Lineage (GTDB taxonomy): Bacteria > Pseudomonadota > Gammaproteobacteria > Nitrococcales > Nitrococcaceae > Nitrococcus. The sequence goes on along the minus strand of JAKDMK010000232.1, from coordinate 27 downwards.
GACGCCGCGCCGGCCGCCATTATTCGT
>JAKDMK010000231.1 GCA_030452365.1 Nitrococcus sp. | reverse complement strand
GAGCGTTTCATTCTTAGACAGAGGAGCCAGAGCGTGCCAACTGACACCCCCATGCAGCTCGGAATGGTCGGGCTCGGCCGGATGGGCGCGGGCCTCGTGCGGCGGCTCATGCGCGACGGTCATCGCTGCGTCGGCTATGACGTGTTTCCGGACGCCGTGAAGGCCATCGAAGCCGACGGCGTGGTCGGCGCGATCTCCCTCGAGGACTTCGCCGCCAAGCTTGAGAAGCCGCGGCTCGCTTGGGTGATGGTGCCGGCCGGAGAGACCACTGACAAGACGATTACCGCGCTGGCTGAGGTGCTCGATCCCGGCGACACGATCATCGATGGCGGCAACACCTACTACCACGACGACCTGCGACACGCGGCGGCTCTCAGGGAGAAGGGCATACACCACGTCGACGTCGGAACGAGCGGCGGCGTCTGGGGCTTCGAGCGCGGGTTCTGCCTGATGATCGGCGGCGAGAAGGAGGTCGTCGACCGACTGAGCCCGATCTTCGCCTCGATCGCTCCCGGCCTCGATGCGGCGCCACGCACGCCGGGTCGTACCGGCGAGCCGACGCCGGCAGAGCATGGCTACCACCACTGCGGTCCGAACGGCGCGGGGCACTTCGTGAAGATGGTGCACAACGGCATCGAGTACGGACTCATGGCCGCGTTCGCCGAGGGCCTGAACGTCATCCACAACGCCAATGCCGGCATGCGCGACCGGGAGATGGACGCCGAGACCGCGCCGCTTGAGAACCCACAGCACTACCAATACGACATCGACACGACCGAGGTGGCCGAACTCTGGCGGCGTGGCAGCGTCGTCGGCTCGTGGCTGCTCGACCTGACCGCCGCGGCGCTCTACGCCTCCCCGCGGCTCGATGAGTTCGCCGGACGCGTTTCGGACTCCGGCGAGGGTCGGTGGACGTCAATCGCGGCCATCGACGTAGGAGTCCCGGCACCCGTCCTGACCGCCGCGCTCTACTCGCGCTTTGGCTCGCGTGGGCTCGCCAACTTCGCCGACAAGCTCCTGTCCGCGATGCGTAAGGAGTTCGGCGGCCACGACGAGAAGAAGGCTTAGGCAGTGGCATTCGAGATCGAGATCCTCCCCGACGCCGCGGTGGTCGCCGAGCGTGGTGCGGAGATTGTCATACAGCACGCGCAGGCGGCCGTGGACGACCATGGCCGGTTCAACTTCGCCGTCAGCGGCGGGCGGACCCCGTGGGCCATGTTTGCCCGCCTCGTCGGGAAGATGCCGTGGGAGAAAGTAACGATCTTCCAGGTTGACGAGCGGGTCGCTCCCGACGGCGACCCCGACCGCAACCTCACCCACCTGCGCGCGAGCCTCGCGCCCGGGGGCGCAGTCGAAATCCGCGCCATGCCTGTCGCGGCGCGCGACCTCGACGCCGCGGCGGCCCATTATGCGGCAACGCTCCCGGACGCACTCGACCTCGTCCACCTCGGGCTCGGGCCGGACGGCCACACGGCGTCACTCGTCCCCGGCGACCCGGTGCTGGAGGTCGTGGATCGCGACGTCGCGCTGGCGGGTCCGTACCAGGGGCACCAGCGCATGACGCTCACGTTCCCGGCGCTGAACCGCGCTCGCGGCGTCCTCTGGCTCGTCACGGGCTCCGACAAGGTCGACGCGCTCCGGCGTCTGCGTGCGGGCGATAGGTCCATCCCCGGCGGACGGATCTCGAACGAGCATGCCATCGTCGTGGCGGACGTGGCCGCCGCAGGCTCCTAATGACTCGTTGGTGCCGCCAAGGACGACCGTCGCATATCGGTGTGGCTGTATTGTCCAGCACACTGCTGATGCTCAGCGGATGCGCCGACAGCCGCGTTTATCTCAGCTTTCTCAACCCCCAAGGCCCTGTCGCCGCCGCCGAGCGCTGGCATTTCATCGAGGTGGTGCTGATACTCGGCGTGTTCGTGGCGCTACCCATATTCGTGCTCACGCCGTGGCTTGCCTGGCGCTATCGCTACGGGGCGAAGTCGTCGCGCTACACGCCCAAATGGAAGGATTTGCTACCGCTGGAGATCATGACCTGGGTCGGTCCGATAGTCATCGTTGCTGTGCTGGGCTTTGAGCTTTGGCGTTTCGCGTACGCGTTGGATCCCTACAAACCGATCGCACCCAATACGCCAGCTTTGCAAGTGCAGGTGATCGGCTACGACTGGAAGTGGTTGTTCATCTACCCGGACCAAGGCATTGCAAGCATTGGCGAGATGGCGATTCCTGTCGGAAAACCGGTGGCCATGCATTTGACCTCGGCAACCGTAATGCAATCCCTGCAGATTCCCGCGCTGGTTGGCCAGATCTACGCCATGGGCGGCATGGTCACGCAGCTTCACCTCAAGGCCACGAAACCCGGGCGCTCCCTGGGTGAGAACACCATGTACAACGGCATGGGATTCCACCGACAGAAGTTCACCGCGGTCGCAATGCCGCCCGATGAATTTAAGGCGTGGGTGCGGAAAGTTCGGGCGATCGGTGTTCCGCTGGATGCCCGCACCTACGAGGCGCTGTCGCAGCGCAGCACCCGGGGCAAGCTGGCCGCTGCCCTGCCGCGGGCGTCGCACGACGGCAACGTTTATCTGACGGGGGTGAGCGCTGCCCTGTTTTCTGCGGTGGTCGAGGCGACCATGACCGGTACTCCAGTCGCGCTGGCCCATGTCTTGATGGCTCCGGCAGGATCGCCGGCGCCTGTAGTGCGCAACACCGCTGCATCGTCAATGGAAAAAGCGCCATGAACATCGCCGCCATCATTGAACAGCCGCTGGGGCGCCTGGGCATGGATTCGCTGCCGTTCTGGGAGATGCTACAACACCCCACGACGGAGAATCTGATCAACGGCATCATCGGCGGAGGCGCTGCATGCGTGGTTGTGATCGGTGCCGTAGTCACCTGCGTGCTGATCACCCTATACGGCAAATGGCGCGTACTGTGGTCGGAGTGGCTGACCAGCCCCGACCACAAAAAGATCGGCATCATGTACATGGTGCTCGCCTTCGTGATGATGGCACGGGGCGTGATCGAGGCGGCGCTGATGCGCTTGCAGCAGGCGTTCGGGTTGGGCGGCGGCTTCCTGTCACCCGAGCATTTTGCGGAGCTGTTCAGCACCCACGGCACCATCATGATCTTTTTCGTGGCCATGCCACTGCTCATCGGCTTTATTAACTTCATCATGCCATTGCAGATCGGTGCGCGCGACGTCTCCTTCCCCGTACTCAATTCCATCAGCCTAGGGCTTACTGCGGCCGGCGCGATGCTGGTGATGATTTCTCTGGTCTTCGGCGAGTTTTCCACTGGTGGCTGGTTCGGCTACCCGCCGTTTACCGAGGTAAAATTTAACCCCGGCGTCGGACCGGACTACTGGATCTGGGCGCTGACGCTGTCATCGTTGGGGTCGACGTTCACGGGTATCAATTTCGCCGTAACCATCTACAAGGAACGCGCGCCCGGCATGACGCTGATGCGCATGCCATTGTTCACATGGACCGCGCTGGTTATGGCAATCATGATGATCTTCGCGATGCCGCCGCTGACGGTGGCTACGGCGCAACTGGCGCTGGACCGTTACCTGGGCTTTCACTATTTCACCAATGCCCTGGGCGGCAACTTAATGAATTTTGTCAATCTGTTCTGGCTGTTCGGGCATCCCGAAGTCTACATCCTCATTCTTCCGGCCTTCGGGATCTACTCCGAAGTGGTTTCGACGTTTTCCGGCAAGGTGCTGTACGGCTACCGCTCGCTGGTGATGGCGACCGTAGCGATTGCCGTGCTGTCGTTCACCGTATGGCTGCATCACTTTTTCACCATGGGTCAGAGCGCCAACATCAACGCGGTGTTCGGCATCGCCTCCATGTTGATCGGCATCCCCACGGGAGTGAAGATCTATGACTGGATGGCGACGATGTTTCGCGGCCGGGTGCGGTTCACCGTTCCGATGATGTATGCGATCAGCTTCATCCTGCTGTTCGTGCTTGGCGGCATGAGTGGAATCCTTCTTGCCAACCCATCCATCGATTATCAGGTGCACAACACGGTGTTTCTCGTTGCGCACTTCCACAACGTAATCATCCCAGGCGTGCTGTTCGGCGTACTCGCCGGCTATCATTTCTGGTTTCCCAAAATGTTCGGCTTCCGCCTCGACGAACGCTGGGGGATGATCTCGGCGCTGCTCTGGCTGTTCGGATTCATGTTCGCGTTTTTCCCGCTTTACGCCCTTGGCCTGATGGGTCTGCCACGGCGCAGCGTCGCCTACTTCGAACCCGCTTACCAACCGCTGGAGATTGTGGCTTTCTTTGGTGCACTGCTTATTGGCTGCGCGCTCCTTGCGCTCGTGATCCAGGCCTGGGTCTCAATCAGGCAGCGCGACGAAAACCGGGTATATGCGGGCGACCCCTGGGACGGACGCTGCCTGGAATGGGCAGTCTCGGCGCCGCCGCCGGAGTACAACTTTCCGGTCTTGCCCGTGGTTAACGATCGCGACGCTTTCACGGCCGCCAAGGAGTACGGCGTAGCCTATAAGGAACCCGATGAGTATGTGGACATCAAGCTCCCCAGGAACAGCGCGCTCGGCGTGCTGCTAGGCGGACTCGGATTCGTCATCGCATTCGGGCTGGTCTGGCATATCTGGTGGCTGGTGATTGTTTCCTCCATCGCTACACTGGCGGCGATCATCGTTCGCGGTTTCGCGCGCGATACGATGAAAACGGTGCCAGCGAGCGTTGTCAGAGAGGAGCACAGGCGCTGGCTTGACGCTGTACAGGATGCCGCGGCCATCTCACGCGCCGCTGAATGCGACTCT
>JAKDMK010000041.1 GCA_030452365.1 Nitrococcus sp. | reverse complement strand
TAGTGCAACTACTCACCACTCGTCATCCTGCGCGCAGCGAAGCGGAGTCGCAGGATCCACCGACCTCAAGCCGCCGAATCAAAAATTGGTGGATGCGCTGCGCTTATCCACCCTACGCCTTTTTGGAATTACGTATTGGTAATCAGCAAACTAAAGATTAAATAGGTCCCATTCAATACTGACACCTTAAAGTCTGATCGCTTTGAAAATCACTCTCGGCATCAGGCGTATGATGAGCATGATATAGCGCCAATAGAAGGGCGTATAAATAACATCGGAGCTGTTATTCAAAGAGCGATAAATGCGTTTACTGACTTGCTCGGGCGACGTCCACAGAATACCCTTTGTGAACGCCGCGGTCATAGGCGTGTCGACGAAACCCGGCTTGATGGTCACTACGCGAACCCCGGCTTTATGGAGCCGCTGGCGAAGACCCTCGAGAAATGCATCGAGCGCGGCTTTCGCCGAGCCATACACATAGTTACTTTCGCGTCCGCGGTCGCCCGCCACCGATGAAATCACCGCCAACGTGCCGAAACGCTGTTTCTCGAAGCGATTTGCCAGCGGCGTGAGCAAGGCGATGGTGCTGACGGCATTAGTGTTGAGCTCCTGGATTGCAAGCCGGGGATCGTGTTGGCACGCGTTCTGATCGGCTAGGGTGCCATGGGCGATCAGTACGGTATCGATACCACCCAGTGCTTTTTCGGCAGCTGCGAGCGCCGGCTCATGCTGATCCAGATCATTGATGTCCATCGAATGAAAGTCGACGCTGGTCGCCCCCCGAACACCCAGATCGGCCGCGATCGCCTGCAGCCTGTCAACGCGGCGACCGATGAGAAAAAGCGCATCACCCGCAGCGGCGAAATGACGCACCGTTGCCTCGGCAATAGCCGATGTGGCACCGACGATGAGCACCCTTCTCACGCTAGGCGCCCCGTTACCCGTTGCCAGAAAGCCGAGGTAAACATCGGATCACGGTAGTTCTCCAGGCGTGACCAATTTGGAAAACCACGGTGAAAGACGGCACTGCTCATGCGCCCGTCCTTGGCTGGATACACCGCCCCGCCGGCTGCGCTCGTTATTTCGTCGAGCTCTTCTAACAACTTCAGCGTCGTCTGGCCGCGATTCGGTAAATCCATAGCCAACGTGACTCCCGGTCGTGGAAACGACAACCAGCCGACGGGCGGCTGATCGCCGAACACTTTCAGGACCGAGAGAAACGATGCGGCGCCTGCGCGCGCGATTCGCCGTATGAGCTCGCCGGTCGCCTCGATCCCTGCCTCGATGGGGAGTACACATTGGTACTGGAAAAATCCGCGCCGGCCAAACAGGCGATTCCATTGCCCGATCCCATCGAGTGGGTAAAAGAAGGGCTCGTAATGCGTCGTGCGGCGGCCCCAGAGCGGCTTATGGTAATACAGCCTATTAAAGACCCTTACCAACGGCGGTTGCACCAACGAGAACGGCGGGGTGAGCGGGATACCGACCTTACGCTGACGCCCGCGCGCAGCGCGCGTCGCTCCGGGTGCATGGTTGCCACGCATGAAAAGTCCTCGGCCCAACGCCTTGCCGCTTGCGAAACCATCAATCCATGCCACCGTGTACTCGTAGCGCTCATGGGACTCGCGGCTGAGCTCGAAGAATTCCTCCAGACGCGTGAAACGGATGGTCTCGGCCTCGATGAGCGGTCCTGGAACCGCCTTGAGCGTGATCTCAGCCCAAAGGATGAGCCCGGTGAGACCGAGACCACCAATAGTGGCGGCGAACCAATCCGAGTTCTCAGCGGGCGAGCAGACAAGACGGCCGCCATCGGAGCGCAGCAGCTCGAAACAGCGGACATGATGCCCGAAGCTGCCGGAGCGATGGTGATTCTTGCCGTGCACATCGTTTGCAATCGCCCCACCAACCGTGACGAACTGCGTGCCTGGCGTCACCGGCAGAAACCAGCCCTGCGGCACCACGCGCTCGAGTATGTCCGAGAGCAGAACGCCTGCCTCACAGCGCAGGACGCCCTGCGCCGTATCGAAGCTGATAAATCGGTTCAGCCCGCGGGTGTCGATCAGCAGGCCGCCATGGTTCAAACAGCTATCGCCATAGCTTCGGCCATTGCCGAATGGCAGCAGCGAGCCGACGGCGCTTGGCAGGCGCTCATCGCGCCAGCGCATGCGCCGCACCCGGGGCGGCTCTTTTGGGATGCAGCCCCAGGAGCGATAGCCGGCGTTGGCCAAGGCTAAATCGCGAGCCAAATGCACAAGCCTCCCACTATCGCAAGAAACTGGCTGCTGTTGTCGCGCACTGCAAAAACCACTGGATCGTCATGCATTTCTCCGCGGTAAGTCGTCAGCCACACACGGGTAATCCAATAGAGCAGCATGGGGCAGAACACCCACAGCATCCAGGGGTAACTATAGGCACGCGCCACGGCGTCACTGGTGAGATAGAGGGAGAGTATCAGTGTGGCCACATAGCCTGCACCCACGCCGACGCTGTAAAGCAGCGGCAGGTCTTCGACGCGGTAGCCGCGCCCGCGCGAGCGCTTCTCGCCCATGTCGCGCATGACGGCGAGCTCCGCGCAGCGCTTTGCCACGGCGAGGCTCAGGAAGATGAACAGGGAGAAGGCGAGCAGCCAAAAGGTCAGTGGAATTCCGGTTGCGGCTCCGCCGCCGACGATGCGCACCGTGTACAGGAGCGCGAGGGCAAATATGTCGAGCACCTCGACTTGTTTGATCCTGAGGGAGTAAGCAAGTGTCGTCGCATAGTAGATGCCAAGGACCCCAAGAAACTCCAGCGGCAGCCAGAGCGATAAGACTATGGCGCCCGCAAGGAGCACGGGAATCAACATGCAGCCACGAGCAATAGTGAGCTCACCGGCGGCGAACGGTCGGTAGCGTTTGCGTGGGTGCTGCCGGTCATCCTCCAGGTCGATGAGATCATTGAGGATATACACACTTGAGGCGCACAGCCCAAAAGCGAAAAAGGCAATGGCCAAATGGATCAGCGCAACGGGATTGGTGAACTGCAGCGCGGCGACGAGTGGCACGAATACCAACAGGTTCTTGAGCCATTGATGCAGCCGCAGCGCGCGAGCATAGGTGAGCAGCGTCGCCTTAGTCTGCGGGAAGGCACGCCCAACGGTTGCCTCTTGCTCAACGGCGCGGGCCAGCCGTGGGCTGCTGCTGACCAGAGTCGCCTGGCGCGCCGCACGCCAGATGGGCTTATCCACGGCCCCGTTGCCGGCATAGTCGAAGCCCGTATCGCTGAAGCGCTCGCGCAGGGCCGCGAGCTTGTGGTGGCCGTACAGGTTGTTTTCTTCATCACTGGCGATGACGGCATCGAACAGCCCCACGTGGTCAGCGATCTGATGCGCAAACTTCTGATTGCTTGCCGTCGCAAGGACCAGTGATCGGCCGCGCGCCTTCTCCGCTCTGAGGTGCGCAAGGAACGGCTCGTTGTAGGGTAGTCTCGGGATATTGAGCTCAACTCGCCGGGCGATCTCGCTCTTGAGACGTGCCTTGCCCCGCAGCAGCCAAGCGGGCAAACACAACAGATACAGCGGCGATCTCCTGATCAGGGCGAACACGGATTCATGAAGCAGATCAGTGCTAACCAGGGTACCGTCCAGATCCACAACCAAGGGGCCCAAAGGCTCGACCCGTGTACGTACTAACGTGGGTACCGGTGCAGTTTTGGGTATCGGTAGAGCACTGGGTACCGTTGAGGCATGCAGCATGATGCGTCCTCCGGACTCTGAAATTATCTTCCGGCTTGCGCTTTGGCGCCGGGAGATTCGTTGCTGAGCGAGTAGCGACGCCGAGAGGTTTCCGTTGCGGCGAGGGCAACCACCCCCAAGGCGACGGCAAACCATAGGGTTGCAACCCGAACCACCGTAGTCGTGGCGACGGCGGCGGGTACTGGTGCCCCGGCCAACACCAGCAGTGAGACCATGACCGCCTCGGTGCTACCGAGCCCGCCTGGGAGGAAAGACAGCGCGCCGACCAGCATCGCCGTGGCGTAAATGCCGATCGCCACGACCGGACCGATGGGAATGTCCAGCACGTGCGCGACATGGTAGAAGGCGACGGCCTCGGCACCCCAGCTAATGAGCCCGACGCCGACCCCGAGCAGGAGCAGTCGGAAACGCAATAGCGCCGTCGCCTGACGCAGACAATCGAGCGCGCTTTGCGCCGCGCGGCGCATCCGCGGCAAGGGCAGGCTGGGAACCAGCCTGGCCACTGCGTTGAGGGCTGGGGCACGCTGTAGGAGCAATAACGCAATAGCAAACATCGCTGCGATCACCGCGCTCCAGCGGTAACCGGGCGCGGGCATTTCGACCAGTAATGTCGCCAACAGCGCAATGCTGATGGCATCAACCAGGCGTTCTGTATACAGGACGGCTATGCTGCGCTCGTAACCGACTCCAAGCGGTTTTAGGTAGACCGAGCGGATGGCCTCGCCCGCTTTCCCTGGAGTTGTCGTCAGCGCAAACCCCGCCATGTAGATGGCAAGATGGCGGGTAAATGCGAGATGGTTGCCGAGGTAGCGCAAATAGCCATCCCAGCGCAGGAAACGCAGCCCGTAGTTCAGCAAGGAAAGCCCGAGAATCAGGAGCCAAGAAAGCCCGCTTACACGAGCGGCGGCGGCGATTGCCGCGCTCGGATCGGCGCTCGCAAGCAGTGCCGCGTAGAGAACCACGCCAACTGCAGCGAATAAGATTAAGCTTCTCCAACGCATCATCAGCATTCCAGGTTCGCGGCCGATTGGCGGCGGCGAAGGTCAGTTGCGAGCTCTCTCACGCGGGTATGCAGCTCGGGAGGCGGCCGTCGACCGCGGTGAAATTTGCCGTGACGAGGCAAGCAGATGGGACGGCAGGGCCGCGGCAGGTTACCGCACCACCCAGACTAACTGAGCAATTAACAGGCCAACGCCGAGCGCAGTGACCACCAACCGCGCTGAACCGCCTATGCATTGGCGGGCAATGCGCGCCGCCTTGCGCTCCAAGCGCGGGTCCACACTGCATGGCCAACCTGCGAACGCGGGTAAGCGGGTCGTTCGTAAGAGCCAGTGATGGAGTGTGTGCATGGCAATGCCTGATTGTGTCGTCAGGCAGATACAGAGCCTCAGGCATCAGTATTACGGTTGACTACCGCGGCCGTGCGTTTCGACGCCGCCGCCGCCGGGCGCGGCCTGCGAGCGGCAAGCGCAGACGCTCTCCCGCTGCTGCGCGAACGGCATCGTACATAAGGGGATATTGCTGCCGTGGCCGTACTCGATGCGCTCCAGGCCGCGGCGGCTTGAATCGCGCCGAGCCAGAGTAGGGGCATGACTTCGATAATGACCCGGTGCTCCTGCAGACGCCCAAACAGCAAGGCCGAGACGAACAATGGAATGCCGAGCAAGAGCAGTGATCGCCCGAGCAGGGGATCGAGGTGGCTGCGTAGCAGCACGACGGGAATGTAAAGACCGGCCCCGAGACGAGCTAGATAGGTAATTAGATACAGGGGGTCGTCAAAGAGCGCCAGATTCGTCCATAGGTGAAGTTCGTACTGGGTCCCAGGAATCCCGGCATGTGGATTGACATGGTCCGCGAACAGCCACTGCAGAGTCCCTTGGATTGCGACGAACACGCTGATTTGCAGGATCATGGTCGTCGCAAGCGCCCGGCTGCCGAGGATTCGATAGCATGAGGCGAAGAAGATCGGGATCAGAAACAGCGTCGTCTCCCGATTCAGCGTCGCCAGCGCGAAAAGCCCGAGGTAGGCCGCAAACCATCGGCGGCTGCGGCTGCGGGCGAACTTCACCACCAAGAGAAAAAGGGCCAGGGTAAAAACCGCTGCCGGTAGATCGTAGGAGTAGTAAAATTGTGGCTGCGCGCGCGAGTCACCCAGCTCGAATGCGCCACCGACCTCGCTGTAGGCCGACACGAAGTGCAGATCCGGCGCGATCAGGTGCAGCGCCATCGGCACGATGACCGTAAACGCCAGCATTCGGCGCAAAAGGTCCGATTTGCCGATCTCGAACATCACCAGGGCGCGGTGGGCAACGATGACCAGCGCCATCCATCCCGCCACCTCCACCAGCGCGAACAGCAGCTCCGTGCCGAGAGGCAGCACGCTGCCCAAAGAGCTGACGATTGCTGGGACCAGCAGGCGGTGCTGAAACGGCTCTACCGCCTGGAAGTCGACCAGCCTCGCAAAGCTGGCGAGCCACCATGGCTCGGTCAACAGCATGTGGAAGCTCGTCAACAAGGTCGCGTAGAAAAATAAGGCAGTAACCCAGAGCGCGCGGTTAATCAGTCGTTGCTCCTTAAAGACGCCTTCCCCGTGGGAGGCGCATGCCTAATGGTGTCTCCGTATGGTGAGCACGGGATGTTTAACAACTCTAGGCATGATTCATGCCAAAATATTGCGTACTGGCGCAGGCCGTTGAACTCGGCGTGGCTCGCCGGTTGTGGCCTAGATATTGCATATAAATTGCTCAACTCACCTCGCCGACAATCCTTTCGGCGGTCGCTATTCGATCACGCAGCGGTGAAGTGCTCGACTGAACCGTGCCCGCAGGAGGGAGGCACTTAGGTCATGCTTGGACGATTTCTGAACAAGGGTGGCTACGTTCTATGTGCTCTGGCGATTGTCTTCCTTGCCTTCGTCGGCGGCTTGGTTGTGGCAGTTGCCCATATATTCCCCTCGGAGCTCGTGCGCAATGCTTATCGCGCGGGCAACGCGCTGGCGCTCAAGTACTCTTATTACAGCGATCCGTTTAATTCGAATCTGTGGACACCCGCGAGGACGGCGCGGCGCGGCGTGACCGTTCCCGATACGGGCCGGGCCTACCCAGGACTGACACTGTATACCTCGGGCGAGGGGAATAAGGCGGTATTGGTCAACTTGGACGGGGAAGTCGTGCACGAATGGCGCCGGCCATTCAGCACGGTCTGGGACGAATCAGCCGCCACGCATTCGCCGGTGCCCGACAACCAGGTTTACTTCCGCAAGGCTCATGTCTTTCCCAATGGGGATCTGCTCGCCATCTACATCGGCGCGGGTGATACCCCGTGGGGCTACGGATTGGTCAAGCTCGACAAAGATTCCAATGTGATCTGGAAGAATCTGGATCATTTCCACCACGATTTTGCCATTACCAACAATGGCACCATCTACGGCCTGACCCATAGCTTTCGCAAGCGGCCGCTGGAAGGAGCAAGCCATCTCGATCTGCCAGTGATCGAAGATTTCCTGGTCATGCTCTCTCCCGAAGGCAAGACGCTAAAAAAGATCTCACTGCTGGAAGCTGTCAATCGATCCCCTTACAGCCGCCTGTTGGAGCGCATCTGGTGGTTTACGCTCTGGGACCCCCTGCACACCAATTCCATCGAGGTGCTCGACTCGAAAATGGCCGCCCACCTGCGGCCCAAGATCCCGGTCGCAGCGCCAGGGCAAGTGCTGATATCGTTCCGCGAGCTGGCAGGCGGCACCATCGCGTTACTCGATGTGGCCCAAGAGAAGATCGTGTGGGCCACTCGCGGGCCGTGGATGGCACAACACGATGCCGATGTACTGCCGAATGGCAACTTACTGCTGTTCGATAATCTCGGTCACCTCGGCCCCGGTGGAATGTCGCGGATATTGGAGGTCGATCCTGGCACAACCGACATTGTCTGGAGCTATTCCGGCACTCCGGCGAAGCCGCTGGACAACTACCTACGCGGCGCACAACAGCTCTTGCCCAACGGCAATGTGCTAATAACCGAGTCCAACCCCGGCCGGCTGCTAGAAGTCGCACCGAACGGCGATATTGTCTGGGAGTTCTACAATCCGGCACGTGGCGGTAAGAACAATGAGCTGATCGCGGTAGTCAGCTACGGGCAGCGGATCGATCCTGCAACCCTCGCGCCCAGCTTCCGTGCTGAGATCGCCGGAAGCGTTTCGGCAGAGGTGGGGAAATAGCACCACTATACCTTGCAGTCCACTGCATCGCGCCCATGAAGTTAACTGAGTAACGCCCGATCAACGCGGGTCAGGCCACCAACTGAATGTTGCCGTATTGCGACAGTTAGCTCATGTTGCTTTGCAGTTTGCGATTGTCAACGTTTGATTTTTCAAAATTGTTGCGCTGTCACCCCGCGGCGACTGCACTGCCGCCGCACATGCGAATAAGACGACCCACGCTATGAGAGGTTGGGGTGAGCTTGCGAACCCCGACGTTCGCCTCAGACAGCGCGTTCGGGAGACGTACAGGGTAGCTAACGCGTCAAAAAATCCGCTAACGAGAACAGCAGGAAGAACCCTAACCACATCAGGGCGCCCACGGCAAACAGCCGCAGCAGGCCATCGGCGCTGCGCAGTTTCATGAACACGGTGAAAATCAGGGCGGCCATGAGCACCGCGAAACCGATGTTCAGGCCGATGTACGCCGGTCCCGGCACCAGCGCCGTAATTAGAACGCTACCCGCGAGCAGCAACAGCAGGCCTACCCAGGCGAACAATAGGGCTTTAGACACGGCTCAGCTCCGCAGCAAATACAGCAAGGTGAAGATGAACACCCAGATGACGTCGACGAAGTGCCAGTAGAGGCCGCCGATCCGTGCCTGGCGTGTCACCCGGCCGGGCTCGCTCCAGCGCGCGATCTGCATCAGGATCACCATCAGCACCCCCAAGCCGGCGATCATGTGCACGGCGTGTAGGCCGGTCATCATGTAATAGAAGTTGAAGAAAAGCTCGGCGACATGATCGTGCTCGCCCTTGAAGCGAAACGGCAGGCCCAACACCGGCATCAGCTCTTCGGTGTACTCGATGTACCACTCGTAAAACTTGATGCAGAGAAAGGTCACGCCGAGGACGATGCTGATAAGGAGCAGCGAGAAGGCGCTGCGGCGCCGCCCGCTACTCACCGCCTGCTCGCTCAGCGCCACGGTCAGGCCGCTGGTCAGCAGAATCGCGGTGTTGATGGAGCCCAGCTTCAGGCCCAAATGGCTCGCGGCATCGGCAAACACCGCCGCGTGCTGGATGCGAAAGATCACGAAGCCCGTCAGCAGAGAGCCGAACAGCAGCATCTCCGTGGCCAGGAACACCCACATCCCCATGACGTCGGCCCGGAGCTGCTGATCCAGGTCGTCGAACTGCTCGGCCGGGGCACTAGTCATCGTATTCATGGTAGGCATAGGGCGGCTCCGTGACCCGCTTGGGCTGGTGGAAGTTGTGCGCGGGCGGTGGTGACGAGGTCTCCCATTCCAGACCCTTGGCGCCCCATGGGTTACCCGGCGCCTTCGCGCCCCAGCGCAGCGACCAGAGCAGATACAGCATCGGCAGCAGGTAGCCGACGGCAAGGACACCAGCGCCCAGCGATGACATCACGTTCAGGATCTGGAAATCCTCGGGATAGGTCTGGTAGCGGCGCGGCATGCCAAGATAGCCGAGCAGAAACTGCGGGAAGAAGGTCAAGTTAAAACCGATGAAAAGCGTCACGGCCGCCACCCGCGCCCAAATCTCCGGATACATCCGCCCGGTCATCTTGGGCCACCAGAAGTGCAGCCCGCCCAGGTACGCCGTCACCGCGGCACCCACCATGACATAGTGGAAGTGGGCGACCACGAAATACGTATCGTGCAGGTGTACGTCCGCCGCAAGCGAAGCCACGATAATGCCGGTCAGCCCGCCGATGGTGAACAGCCCGATGAATGACAGCGCGTAGATCATCGGCGCGTGGAAAGTGATCCGGCCCTTGTACAAGGTCGCGGTCCAGTTGAAGGTCTTCATGGCCGAGGGGATGGCAACCAGGAAGGAGAACAGCGAGAACACGATGCCGGCATAGAGGCTCAGGCCGGAGGTGAACATGTGATGCCCCCAGACCAGAAACCCGAGCACCGTAATCGTCATAAGCGAGATCACCATGCCGTGATAGCCGAACACCGGCTTGCGGGCGAAGCAGGTGATCAGCTCCGAGACCACCCCGAACGCCGGCAGGATCATGATATAGACCGCCGGGTGCGAGTAGAACCAGAACAAGTGCTGGAATAGCAACGGGTCGCCGCCCAGCGCCGGGTCGAAGATCCCGATGCCGAGCAGCCGCTCCATGGCGATTAGCAGCAAGGTCATGGCGAGCACGGGTGTCGCCAGCACCATCACCAGACTAACGGCGTAGTTGGCCCACACGAACAGCGGCAGCCGGAACCAGGTCAGCCCGCGCGTGCGCATGGTATGGATGGTGACGATGAAGTTAAGCCCGGTGAGGATGGTCGAGAACCCGACCACGAACACGCCCGCCACGGCCCACACCACCGCCGAGTTGGAGAACAATGTCGAGAGCGGCACGTAGAAGGTCCAGCCGGTGTCCACGCCGCCCGTGAGCAGCGCGATGAGGACGACCATCCCGCCCACCGTGTAGATGTACCACGACAGCAGGTTCAACCGGGGAAAGGCGAGGTCTTTGGCCCCCACCATAATGGGGATGAGAAAGTTGCCTAGGGTGGCCGGAATCGACGGGATCAGGAAGAACCAGACCATGACGATGCCATGGAAGGAGAACATCTGGTTGTAGAAGTCGGCGCTCAGCAGATCACCCACCGGGGTCATCAGCTCGAGGCGCACCAGCAGCGCCGCCAGCCCGCCGAGGAAGAAGAAAAAAGTGATCGAGGCCGTGTACAGCCAGGCGATGCGCTTGTGGTCCGTGGTCAGCAGCCAGGCGCGCAGGCTCCAGCCGGAGCTGAGATAGTGATCGCGCGGCCAGGCGCCGGGGGCGGCGGTGCTCATTGGTCAGTCCTCTGCACCGGGCCCTGTTCCCAGTCCCCCGGTTCCAGCGATTTTATGTAGGCGATGAGCTTCAGGATCTCGCCCGCCGGGATTTGTCCGGCGAAGCTGGGCATGATCGGCACATAGCCCGCCACGATGTGCTTCACCGGGCGCACGATCGAGTCATGCAGATACGCCTCGTCGGCGATGATGGTCGTGCCGTCGGCCAATGGCACCGGGCGGCCGTAGATGCCCGCCAGCGGTGGGGCACGTACGCTCGATTTGCCGAAGTGACAGCCGCCGCAGCCGTAGGCCTGGAATAGCTGCTTGCCGGCCGCCGCCGGGCTCGGCTCGCTGCCGTGGCGGGTCAGCCAGGTCTCGTAGTCCGCCTGCGTCATCACCACGATCCGCCCGCGCATGCGCGAGTGAAAGGAGCCGCAATACTCGGAGCAGAACAGCCGATAAGTGCCCGGCTCGGTGGCCGTGAACCAGAGATTGGTATACATCCCTGGCACGGCATCGCGCTTGAGCCGAAAGGCCGGCACGAAGAAGCTGTGGATCACGTCCTGGGCGGTGAGGCGCAGCCGGATCGGCTCGCCTACCGGTACGTGCAGGGAGTTGATCTCCTCGATGCCGTTGGGGTGATAGACTCGCCACATCCACTGCTTGCCCACGACGTTGATGGTCAGCGCGTCCTTGGGGCCCCGGTACAGGTCCAGGTACACGGGCACGGACCAGAAGAAGAAGACCATGAAGATCACGAGCATGGACAGCGCCAGGGTTATCTCCAGCCGATGACGATTCTTGACCGCCGGGCGATGGCCCCGATCGGCCTTGCTGCCCGCCCGGTAGCGCAGACAGAACGTGGCGATCAGCACCGCGACCAGCAGCACGATCAGCACGCACACCGCGAGCATGGCGAAAAACAGGGTGTCCGAGCGCACGGCCTCCACCGCCGCCTGCGGCGGCATAAGGAACTGGTTCTGATCCAGGTGCCACAGATAGACGAAGAATT
>JAKDMK010000230.1 GCA_030452365.1 Nitrococcus sp. | reverse complement strand
GCACGGGAATAGCCGCACGTTGGCTCACGCTCAACCTGGGGCTTGGCCTGCTGGCGGCTGCGTCAGCCTTGCTCCGCAAGGACCTACGCCACCCTCGGCTCCGGGCGGGATCACTGCTGAGCCGCCGCCTTCCGCGCCTGCGCCGGAAGCCATGCCGGATGAACGCGAGTTTGCCATACCCACGGCAGTGCGCGATCTGGTTGTGAGAGCAGGGGAGAGCTCTGGAGCGGGCAAGCACGAGCAGGCAGCCGCGTTCCTGGAGCGGGCGCTACGAATCGCACCGCATAACGCCGTACTCTGGCAGAATCTGGCGGTGGTTCGTTATCGGCAGGGGCAATACGCCCAAGCCGAGAATCTGGCACTGAAATCGATTTCGCTGGCGGGCGACAACATCAATCTCAAGCAGCAGGACTGGGCACTGGTCGGTGTCGCACGCCAGTTGCAGGGTGATGAGGTCGGAGCGAGGCAGGCGCGAACCCGGGCAGCGGATTCGGCCAGTATCCGTGCTCGGCCATGATTGTCGAGGACTGCCCGCGCGTGCCCGACAGCGCTCCACCCCGTTTCCCAGGCCCGAATTCCTCGCGTAACTGCATCAGCGCCTCAACGATTCTCGCCCGCGCCGCTTCCTGCGATTGCGCCCGCTTCTTGAGTCGATGGGCGTCATATTTTCACTATGCTCGTTTTGTGTATTTGTGCAAACCTAGCTGCTCTTGTGCATGCTTCAATGCGGCGTTATCGATGTTCGTCAACGCTACGTTGCGCCACAGCTGATGACAATTTTGTGGCAGGGTGCTCGCCACGGCGCAGTACCTCGGCGGTGGCGTGTAGGGTCGAGAGTTGGGTCGAGAGTTGGGAGGAGGTGTTGCTGTCGAGTATTAGGGTCGGCAGGGCAGCTTCTTGTCCGAAGCCAGCGCAACTGGAAGCCGTTGCAAAACCTAAAGTGTTGTCTAAACTTCGTAGTGTAATCCACTGAGTGATAGAGATGATGTGCCCGAGCAACCTACCGGATAATCAATGGCACTTGTAGGAGATTTTTTATGCGACCTTGGAAGAGCTTACCATTGCTTGCGGTTGCCCTAGTAATTGGGGGCAGCCATGCGCAAGAACCTATTTCCTTGCCGCAGAATGCAATGAGTAATATCGCCTCCCCCTCACTAGAAGCCATTCGACCCAACCCTGTTACGGGCGCTGAGCAACGGCAGTGGATCACCATTCTGGGGTCAGGTTTTACGCCTAACTCGCAGGTTACTTTACGTCTTAAAGATGAAACTTTTCCAATCCCTCCTGAACGTACAAAATTTGTCAGCGATCGTGAGTTACATGTTTACGTCAATGTTGCCATGGGTCCTGCGATATGGGCCGTGCAAGTGACCAATAAAGAAGGAATGAGTTCTCAGCCGCTGAATTTTAATGTGATGCCTATCGCTATGATTGCACCAAAACATCCGCTCACCAAAGAGCCGACGAGGAAAGCCGAGGTAGAAGCCCTAGGAAACAACGTCAAAGCAATAAATGAGACAATAGGGCAATCCAAAACCAGAGTTCAGACTATAGGGAAGGCCGCAGCCGCGGAAACTAAGATTGAACAACTTCGGACCGAAGTTGCTGGATTAAGAGACCAAAGAGCGGTGCACCATACTTTTTCAGAGAAATCTACATTTGCGGCCTTGATCATTATTTTTGGTCTTTTTTTCTGGTTTCTAAAGAAATTGGCAGTTAGAAGATTTGAGAGCGTCACGGTTGAAAAAGAGGAAGTGCGAGAAGGTAGTACCCGATTAAGAAACCTGGTGGTGCTTCTCAACTGGCTCGGCACTATTCTGATCGTTCTTACGGTTGGCTATCTTATCCTTGATGAGTTCGCGATCAGCATTGCGCCTATTTTAGCTATTTTTGGCATCCTGGGGCTAGCGCTTAGCTTTGGCGGGGAGCGCCTAATTCGGGATATCATAAACGGTATCGTTATCCTAATGGAAGGCCAATACGATAAGAATGATATCGTTCAAATCGGTTCGCTCTCCGGTGTTGTCGAGAGTGTAAGTCTGCGCCATACCATGCTGCGTGATCTCGAAGGCCGGGCTATCTATATTCCCAACGGCGAGATTAAGACGGTTATTAATTTCACCAAAGGCTACGGGCGAGCTCTTCTCGACGTGCGCGTAGCCTACTCGGAAAATGTTGACCATGTCATGGAAATTATGCAAAAGGTCGTTGCGGAAATGCAACAGGTTCCACAATACCGAAGGCTAATCGGGATTTTTGAAATGTTTGGTGTGGAAAACCTCGGGGAATCAGATGTTACAATCCGGTGTCGCTTTAAAACCCTACCTGGTAAGCAGTGGGATGTGGCTCGGGAGTATCGGCGCCGCATAAAAAACCGTTTTGATGAGCTCGGCATTGAAATTCCATTCCCACGCCCGAGATTGCATTGGAATTTCTCCCCGCAGGCAAGCGAGGCAACGGAGGTTGGTATCGGATCGCGGTAACGTCAAAGCCGCAGACGCTCCGACTGGCTTAGTTTCCAAGCGTAGCGCAGCGGGCTAGTGGGAGACTGAATTTTCAAGGCCGATTAGGTGGTGGCCGCTGCGGCAGTGACGGTGTTCGGGCCGCCGGAATGGAGTGTCGCCAGCGGTCAGGTCCAGCCGGCGAGATTCTGCCGTATGATCTCGATCAGTGCTTTGATGTGGTCGGGGCGGTCGTTGAGACAGGGAATATAGTGGAATTCGCGGCCGCCCGCGGCTAGAAAGCGTTCGTGGTTGAACATGTTGTTTTCCTCGAGAGTCTCCAGGCAGTCGGCGGCGAATCCAGGGCAGATCAGGTCCACGCGCTTGATTCCGGCCCGCGCCAAATGCTCCAGGGTGCGAATGGTATAGGGCTTGAGCCACGCCTGGGGACCGAACCGGGACTGGAACACCATCTGCCAGTCTTCACGCGCCAGCTCTAAACGCTCGACCAGTGCCTGTGCCGTACGCTCGCAGTAACTCGGATAGGGATCGCCGCGGTCGGCATAGCTCTGCGGAATGCCGTGGAAGGAGATCAGCAGCCGCTCACCGCGGCCCTGCTGCTGCCAGTACTCGCGCACCGAGGTGGCGAGCGCGTCGATGTAGCCCGGATGGTCGTGATAATCGCGGATCAGACGCAGCTGCGGCATAACTCTGCGTTTGTGTAAAACGGTGCCGATCGCATCGTAGATCGAGGCTGTTGCACTTGCTGAGTACTGCGGGTAGAGCGGCAGTACCAGCACACGCTCACAGCCGGCGGCTTCTAGCTCCGCATAAGCCGACTCGATCGACGGCTGCCCATAGCGCATCCCCAAGGCAACACTCACCTGATCGCCGAACTGTTCGCGCAGCCCAGCCGTTACGCGTGCCGCTTGGCGCTGAGAGTTGACGAGTAAGGGCGAACCCTCTTGCGTCCATATGCGCCGGTAAGCGGCTGCCGAACGGCGAGGTCTGATCCAGAGGATGGCGCCGTTGAGCATTAGCCACCAAAGCGGCCGTGGCAGCTCGATGACCCGTGGATCCCAAAGGAATTCCGCCAAATAACGGCGGAGCGCTTTCGGCGTCGGCGCGGTGGGTGTGCCGAGATTGGCCAGCAGTATCCCGATGCGGTGGCGTGGGTCGATTATCGGCATGTCTCTTGATAGCTCCAACATTTGACTCTATACGCTAGCGTGGCAGTGCGAACGGAACCCAAACAGTACAACGGGTTTGACTTAGTCGAGCAACGGGTCGTCGCTTCGCGACGGTCAGTATCCGGTCAAGGGCTGCCGTTCGATCCCGGACGCTGCAACGCACCCCAAGCTCTTTCAGACTAGAAGGCTACTCGGTCTCGGTCTGTAGTGTGGAGCGAATGGCGACAGAGCTTCTTTGACGGTTTGCTTGAGAATCTCTTGATCGATAATCGTTTCAGCCATAGTTCGTTTTCCTCCAAATGGTGACGTTTGCTGCCCAATTGACCGCACCAGACTAACACCCAGAGAATCGTGGTCTGCCCCAGTTTTGTCCTGTCGGCCGCTCATTCTGTCAGGATGGGCGGAACGGGTTTTCCGAACAGATCAGCGCCTCCTTTAGGTCTCGGCGGCCGCGGGCTCCTGCATGGCCGCATCGACGACGGCCAGGGCGCTCATGTTCACGAGACCGCGGACGCTGACGGAGGGCGTGAGAATGTGGGCCGGCTTGGCGACGCCGAGCAGTACAGGGCCAACCGAGACCGATTCGGTAACCGTCTTGAGCAGATTGAAGGCGATATTGGCGGCATCCAGCGTAGGTAGGATCAGTAGATTAGCTTGTCCCTTGAGCCTGGAGTTGGGAAAGATGCGCTGGCGGATCTGCTCGTTGATGGCGGCATCGCCGTGCATTTCTCCCTCTACCTCCAGCGTCGGATCGCGATCCTCGATCAGAGGCAATGCTGCACGCATCTTTACGGCCGATGTTAGATTCGAGGCGCCGAAACTCGAGTGCGAGAGCAGCGCGACTTTGGGCGTGAGGCCGAAACGGCGGATTTCGTCGGCGGCGAGCACGGTCATCTCGGCGATCTGATGCGGAGTGGGGTCCTCGTTGACATAGGTATCGCATAGAAACAACGCGCCCTTGGGCGAGATGATAACGCTCATGGCGGCAAGATCGCGTACCCCTGGCCGCTTACCAAGCACTTGATCGACGTGACATATCTGCCGCTGATAACGCCCGACCATGCCGGCGAGCATGGCATCGGCTTCGCCGCGCCGAACCATCAGCGCGGCGATCACCGTATTGCGGGTGCGGACAATGGCACGCGCGCGATCGGGACTGACCCCCTGGCGCTCCATGATGGAGTGATACA
>JAKDMK010000229.1 GCA_030452365.1 Nitrococcus sp. | reverse complement strand
CAGACCCCATGGAGCGCTGACACTTGATGCCCAATCGGGTATCAATGGGGCCAGACTCGATTGACGTTTGCTTGGGTGCGTATATTTGTCCCGCTCGCAATCTATGTCCCTGGCGCTGACCGGAACCCCAGCAATCGAGTCTGACCCCATTGATATCCAGCAATCGAGTCTGACCCCATTGATATTGATAACCGCGGAGCCGAAAGGCGCATTGGCGCCAGGGCGCTTGGCGATTGCGCCGGGTCAAACCTCGAGATAGGCCAGAATCCCCTTGGCCGCCTCGCGGCCGTCCCAGACCGCGGTGACTACCAGGTCGGCGCCGCGGACCATGTCACCGCCGGCGAAAATCTTGGGATTGTCGGTTTGGTAGCGCAGTCCGCCGGTCTTGGCGACTAGGACGCGGTCGCGTTCGTCGACGCGTATCTGATGGGTTTCGAACCAATCCGCGGGGCTCGGTCGGAAGCCGAAGGCGATAAGGACGCGATCGGCCGCAATGACCTCCTCCGATCCCGGCACCGGCTCCGGGCGGCGGCGGCCTCGCTCATCCGGTGCCCCGAGTCGGGTCTGGATCACTTTAACGCCCTCTACTCGGCCGTCGCCGACGATCTCCACGGGCTGGCGGTTCCAGAGGAATTTCACGCCTTCTTCCTTGGCATTGTAGACCTCGCGCCGCGAGCCCGGCATGTTAACCTCATCGCGCCGATAGGCGCAGGTCACAGTGCGCGCGCCTTGACGCAGAGCCGTGCGGTTGCAGTCCATGGCGGTGTCGCCGCCGCCCAATACGACTACCTGTTTACCGCGCATGTCGATGGCCTCAGAGGTATTGGGCTCAAAGCGCATGAGGCGATTGATGTTGGTTACCAGATAAGGCAGGGCTTCATGCACCCCCGCCTTGTCCTCGCCTGGGAAGCCGCCGCGCATGGATGTGTAAGCCCCCATGCCGAGAAAGGCGGCATCGAACTCACGCAGCAGATCCTCGAAGGCGATATCGCGTCCTACCTCGACGCCAAGCTGGAAGCTCACTCCCATGCCTTCCAGGACGGCGCGGCGGGTCTGGATCACGCTCTTCTCCAATTTGAAGGGGGGAATGCCGAAGGTGAGCAGTCCGCCGATTTCCGGGTAACGATCAAAGACCACCGGCTCCACGCCATTGCGCACCAGGATGTCGGCACAGCCGAGACCGGCCGGTCCCGCGCCGACTACGGCAACCCGCTTGCCCGATTTGACCACGGCGGACAGATCGGGCCGCCAACCGCGCTTCAATGCCTCATCGGCAATGTACTTCTCTACCGAGCCGATTGTGACGGCGCCGAAACCGTCGTTCAGCGTGCACGCTCCCTCGCAGAGCCGGTCCTGCGGGCAGACGCGGCCACAGACCTCGGGTAGCGAGTTGGTCTTGTGGGCCAGCTCGGCCGCTTGGAACAGATTGCCTTCGGCCACAAGCTTGAGCCAGTTCGGAATGTAGTTATGGACCGGACATTTCCACTCGCAGTAGGGATTGCCGCATTCCACGCAGCGATCCGACTGCGCCGCCGCCGTTTCAGGGCTGAAGGCGCTGTAGATCTCGGCGAAGTTCTGGACCCGGATTTCTGCCGCCTCTTTCGGCGGATCCTGGCGCGGAACCTCGATGAACTGAAACGTGTTACCCATGCATCTCCATCGTTCGGCAGCGGTAATACGGCCTCAAGCGGCGCGGCGCAGGGTGTCCAGGACCTCCTGGAGATCCGCTGCCTTGGGCTTCACCAGCCAGAACTGGCCAACGAAATCGCGAAAGTTCTCAAGGATTTCCCGGCCCCACGTGCTGGCCGTCTCCTGCGTGAAATCCTCGATCAGGCGCCGCAGGTAGTGGCGATGAGCGTCCATGGGCTCCTGCTGGATGCGGTGGATGTCGATTAGCTCGTGGTTGTAGCGATCCACGAAGCGGTTGTCGAGATCGAGCACGAAAGCAAAGCCGCCGGTCATACCCGCACCGAAATTCAGGCCCGTGGCGCCGAGCACGCAGACGACCCCGCCCGTCATGTACTCACAGCCATGATCACCTACGCCCTCGACGACAGTATGGGCACCGGAGTTGCGCACGGCGAAGCGTTCGCCCGCGCCACCCGCCGCGTACAAGGTGCCGCCGGTGGCCCCATAGAGGCAGGTATTGCCGATGATGGGCGTTTCCCGACCGTGGAAAACGCTACCCTCTGGCGGGTAGATAACGATCTTGCCGCCGGCCATGCCCTTGCCCACGTAGTCGTTGGCGTCGCCCTCTAGATACATATGCAGGCCGCCGGCGTTCCACACGCCGAAGCTCTGTCCGGCCGTGCCGGTAAGCTTCAGGATGATGGGCGCCTGCGACATGCCGAGGCTGCCATGGCGCCGGGCGATCTCGCCCGAGAGCCGCGCGCCGATGGAGCGGTTGTTGTTGCGTACCGTGTAGTGGAATTCGCCGCCGGTTTTGGCTTCTATGGCGGACAGTGCATCGGCCACCATGCGTTCGGCGAGCTCCCCGCGGTCAAACGGCGGGTTCCTGGGCAGGGTGCAAAACATGGGTTTGCCCTTCGCTACCCCGCCATCGGAAACCAGCGCGGAAAGATCTAGCCGCCGTTGGCGGGCGGTCTCACCGGGTAGGACTTCGAGTCGGTCCACTCGACCGATCAGCTCCTGCAGGGAGCGCACGCCGAGCTTCGCCAACCACTCACGCACCTCCATCGCGACAAAGGTGAAGTAATTGGCGATGCGCTCCGGTGTGCCGATGAAGTGTTGCAGCCGTAGGACCCTCTGTTGCGTCGCCACCCCGGTCGGGCAGTTGTTGAGATGGCAAATGCGCAGGTACTTACAGCCCATCGCCACCATTGGCGCCGTGCCAAAACCGAAGCTCTCGGCGCCCAAGATGGCGGCCTTGATCACGTCCAGGCCCGTTTTCATGCCGCCATCGGCCTGCAGGCGTACCCTGTCGCGCAGGTCATTGGCGCGCAGGGTCTGTTGCGTCTCCACCAGTCCCAGCTCCCAGGGCGTGCCCGCGTATTTGACCGAGGTCAGCGGGCTCGCGCCGGTTCCGCCGTCATGACCGGCGATGGTGATCAGATCCGCATACGCTTTTGCCACACCAGCGGCGATCGTCCCAATACCAGGCCCCGCTACCAGCTTGACCGATACCAGTGCCGCCGGGTTGATTTGCTTGAGATCGAAGATGAGCTGTGCCAGGTCCTCGATGGAGTAGATGTCGTGATGCGGTGGCGGCGAAATCAAGGCGACACCAGGCTTGGAGAAGCGCAGCTTAGCGATCAGCTCGTTGACCTTGTGACCGGGCAACTGACCGCCCTCGCCGGGTTTGGCGCCTTGGGCGATCTTGATTTGCAGGACTTCGGCATTGACCAGGTAGTGCGGCGTCACACCAAACCGGCCGGAGGCGACCTGCTTGATCTTGGACATGCGCTCGGTACCGTAGCGGGCGGCATCCTCGCCTCCCTCGCCGGAATTGGAGCGCCCCCCCAGGCGGTTCATGGCGATGGCAAGCGCTTCGTGGGCCTCCGGCGAGAGGGCCCCAAGGGACATGCCGGCGCTGTCAAAGCGCTTGAGGATGGCGGGGAGCGGTTCTACCTCGTCCAGCGCTAAGGGTTTTGCCGCCAGCTTGAGCTGCAAGAGGTCGCGCAACGCCGCCACCGGGCGTTCGTTGACCGCCCGCGCAAACACCTGATAACGCTGGTAATCGCCGCTGTGTGCCGCCTCTTGCAAAGTGCGCACAACCTCTGGATTGAAGGCGTGGTACTCGGTGGCATGTACGAATTTCAGTAATCCGCCCTGGCTCGGCGCCTCGCTGACGCGCCAGGCGCGACGGTGGAACTCACGGCGGTCCGCCTCCAGATCATCCAGATTGGCGCCCTGGATACGGCTGAGCGTACCCGGAAAGCACAGTTCCACCACCTCGTCGTGCAGGCCGACGATCTCGAAGAGCTGCGCGCCGCGATAGCTGGTGATGGTGGAGATCCCCATCTTGGAGAGGATCTTGTAGAGCCCCTTCTTAATGCCTTTGCGATAACCGTGCAGCAGCTCTTGCAGAGAGGCGCCCTTGAGCTGGCCGCTGTGCATCATGTCCTGGATCACGTCATAGGCCAGATAGGGGTATACAGCCGTCGCACCATAGCCGATCAGCACGGCGCACTCATGAGGGTTGCGCGCGGTGCCGGTCTCTACTACCAGGTTGGCGTCGCAACGCAAGCCCTTGCTTACCAAGTGATGGTGCACGGCGCCGGTGGCGAGTAATGCATGCACTGGCACACGCTCGCGCGCCAAGGCGCGATCGGAAAGGATCAGTACGACCTTGCCCTCATGCACTGCGCGTTCGGCTTGCTCGCAAATCGCGGCCAAGGCCGTGCGCAGATCGATGCCGAGCGGGGAGTCGAGCGCAATGAGGGCATGGGCATAGTCAGGATCAGTCTGGGCCAGCAAGGCCTGGAACTTCGCGTCGGCGAGCACCGGTGATTCCACCACCAGACGCTTGGCATGGGCCTCGGTTTCCTCGAATAAGTTCTTTTCCCGCCCGAAGCAGGTTTCCAGCGACATGACGATCTGCTCGCGCAGAGGGTCGATTGGTGGATTGGTGACTTGTGCAAACTGTTGGCGGAAGTAATCGTAGAGCGGTCGCGCCTGCCGGGAGAGCACCGCGATGGGCGTATCGTCGCCCATAGAGCCAACGGCCTCCTGGCCGCTTTGCGCTAGGGTGCGCAGGATGATATCCCGCTCCTCGAAGCTGACGTTGAACTGCTTCTGGTAGGCGCCGAGCTCGGCCGGCCCGATGCCCTCGCGCTGGTCGTCGCCGGCGAGCCGGGACTG
>JAKDMK010000040.1 GCA_030452365.1 Nitrococcus sp. | reverse complement strand
CTCCGTAAATATTCGTTCAGCACTTCATGAGGCTTTCCCAACGCATTCCTTAGTAAATGCCGGAGGCACGTTAGAAATCATTCGTGATACGGTCTTTAATTGCACTAAGGGACGTATCGAAGCACTGTGGTCATTCCATGCTCCATCCGTGGCTCACGATGAGAGACTGACCCGTCAGCGCGTTGGTTGGGAAAGCGGCGAAAAAGAGCGCGACTTGCGCGACGTCGTCCACCGTCGTGAACTCGCCATCGACGGTGTCCTTCAACATGACATTCTTGATGACCTCCTCCTCGGAAATACCCAACGCTTTTGCCTGCTCCGGAATCTGCTTGTCGACCAGCGGCGTGCGCACGAATCCCGGGCAAATCACATTGGCACGCACGCCGTGTGGCGCGCCCTCTTTGGCCACGACCTTGGCGAGCCCGATCAGTCCATGCTTTGCCGTCACATAAGGGGCCTTGAGTTTCGACGCCTCCTTCGAGTGCACCGAACCCATGTAGATGATGCTGCCGCCGCGGCCCGACGCATACATGTGCGGCAAGCAGGCGCGTGTCGTGAGGAACGCGCCGTCGAGATGGATCGCCAGCATCTTCTTCCATTCGGCATAGGGGAAATCCTCGATCGGGTGCACGATCTGGATACCCGCGTTGCTGACCAGAATATCGACGCCGCCGAAGACTTTGACCGCGGCTGCAACGCCCGCATTGACGGCGTCTTCATTGGCCACGTCCATGGCGACACCGATCGCCTCGCCGCCGCCGCGTGAGGCAATCTCCTTCGCGGCCGCGTCAGCCGCTTCCTTGTTGAGGTCAGCGATCGCGACGTTGCAGCCTGCAGCGGCATACACAATCGCAATGTCCTTGCCGATGCCGCTGGCCGCACCGGTGATGACGGCGGATTTGCCTTGGAGATTCATGCGGGTACCTCATTCATTTGGCGAGGTAATCGTGGACGACCTCGCCCAGCCCAAGCGTCAGGTCGGATTGAATGTGCACGCCGGAAATCACTTCGCGTACGGGAAGCAACGCGACCGGAGCGAGCGCGTGCTGGAATAGCTCCAATGCGGCCGGTCCCTCCCATGCGCCCTTGATGGTGATCTCCTCGCAGAAGTAGCGCACCAATTCGCAAATACGGGGTGAGCCATCGACATGCGGGATGATCTTGAGCAGGAAACCGGGTTCGGAGAACGATGCCAGCACCTTGTCGTGCGGCAACGCCCGGTACTTGTATCCCATCGTGGCGAGCGCGACCGGTACCGGACCGTACCTCAGGATTCCGCCGATCGTGTCCTTCTCGACGCGCAACTCGGGCGACGCAAGTTTTTTGGGGAATCCCCAGATCTCGCGCCCGCCCGCGATCGGCGGCGCGCAATCCAGATACATCGAGTGGACGTAGTTGCCCTCGACGCCACGGAAGCGGACCGGGATTACCTGGCCTGCCTCCGTGTAATCGCCAAACCCGGTCGAATCAGGCATGCGGATGAACTCAAATTTCACGATCGGGTCGGTCATCTCGAGCGGTGCAGGAATGACCGCAGCCAATGCCTCGGGGTCCGTGCGGTAACTGGTGATCAGGAATTCGCGATTGACGAACCGATACGGACCCGGCGGGTAGGCAGGGCTCGTCAGCGGCATCGCGAAGGCATTTTTCTTGACGTCATCCTCATTCATTGCTGGGATCTCCAATGGGAGTGAGATCGAACACACGCATGCCAGCAGCCACTTCGGTCGCACGATGCCATTTGAAATTGGATATCGATCGCGTTACGTCGTCATGGCCGCCCTGCCACAGGTCCGTCATGGTTGCCCGCGAGAACTCGTAGTCCTTGAAGTCCAGTGAGCGGGTGTTGTGCCGGTTAATGAAATGCACAAGCGTGACCGCGCCACGCGTACTGACTTGACTCAGCCGTTGCACATCAGGGTCGGACAGCGCTGATTTTGGCAGCTTCCCGAGCAGGCGGTGCAGCGATGCGCGAAGTTCTTCGAATTCCTTGAGGCGAGTGACGTTGAAGCGCGTCTTGCTGGAAAACTGGATGTCCTTGTGACGCTCTTCCACTTCGGCAAGATTGTTCGGCGCCGCCGCCGCTGCACTGAACAAGTCGATCTGAAAGATAAGCGCACTCATGCGCGGGTCCTCTTCGAACACATACCAGAGCGGTGTGTTAGAAACGATTCCACCGTCCCAGTAATGCTCACCATCAATTTCCACCGGAGGGAACGCGGGCGGCAACGCGCCGCTGGCCATCACGTGCTCGGCTCGAATCCTGGTCTTCGTGTTGTCGAAATATATCGAGTTTCCTGTGCGTACGTTGACTGCGCCCAATGAAAGGCGCACGCGCTTCTGATTGATAAGGTCAAAATCAACCAGCTCCTCAAGCGTGGCCTTGAGTGGGGACGTGTCGTAGTAGCTCAATGCACCGGGGGTGCCGTCAGGCGCCAGGAATGGCGGCGGAAACCTTGGCGTGTAGAAGCCCGGTATCCCCAACATCATGGCCGAAGTTGCGCTCGCCCGGTTGAGGAGGGGTCGCATGAAGTCGAACTCCTGGGACTGAATGACCGGTGAGTTGGAAGTAACACGCTCCCAGAATGTCCGCATACGCTCGACGCGGCGTTCCGGGACATTGCCTGCAATGAGTGCCGCATTGATGCCGCCAATGGAAACACCCGCTATCCAGTCAGGCGCTTCTCCCGTCTCTGCCAAGCCTGCATAGACGCCCGCCTGATATGCGCCGAGCGCGCCCCCGCCTTGCAGCAGGAAAACCTTGTGATCATGGTTGCCCCAGCGCGACTTTGCCTGCGATTTCATGGTTGCCATTGTTGACTCCTGCCAAGTTGCCCTCAGTTCTTGTCCGCGCGTACCTGCAACAAGGCGTCGTAGGTCGCGTATTTGTAGAGGTCACCCAGCGTCGGGTAGTTGAAGCAGGCGCGATTGAACAAGTCGGCATCGCCATCGCCGAGCATGGCGATCATGCCGACATGCACCGTCTCGGTCGCCTGCTCGCCGATCACGTGCACGCCGAGCAGGCGCAGATCCGAGCGCCGGAACAGCAGTTTGAGCAGGCCATGGTCGTCTCCGAGGATGCAGCCACGCGGGCTGTCCGCTGCACGCCAGCGGCCCGCGACATAGTCGATACCCACAGCGCGCAGCGACTCCTCGGTTGCCCCCACCGTGCCGACCTCCGGGATCGTGTAGATGCCAACCGGTAGCAGCGTCGCCAGATCGCGTTTCAGGTCAGAGCCGAGCGCGCGGGTAATCGCGGCCCGCGCCTGTTCCATGCCGGTGGCGGCAAGCGCGGGCGCGCCGATCACGTCGCCAGCGGCGTAGATATGCGGGGCTGTGGTACGGAAGTTCGCGTCGACCTCGATCAGCCCACGACGGCCGGTGGCGACACCGGCCGAGGCGAGGTTCAGTTCCTGTGTGTTGCTGGTTCGTCCGGAGCAGACCAGCACGTCATCGCAGGCCAGCGCTGCACCCGAGGCCAGCCGCAACGTGATGGCATCACCGGTGTCGACCTGGCAGGTTTCGACACGCTCGCCGAGGTGCAGTCGTACCCCCAGTGCGGTCATCGCATCGGTCAGGACGCGTGAAATCTCGCTATCCAAATACGGCAGCAGCGATTCGCGTCCGTCGATCAGGTGCACTTCGGTGCCGAGTGCCGCGAAGGTCGATGCGTACTCGCAGCCAATGACGCCGGCTCCGACCACGGCCAACACGTGCGGCAGCATATCGATCTGGAGGATCTCGTTCGAGTCGTGCACGCGCGGGTGCTCGAACGGGAACGCCGGGGGCCGGAACGGCGATGATCCGGTGGCGATGAGGAAGAGATTGCCATGCAGCATGACAACGCTTCCGTCGGTGCCTGTGACATGCACGGTCTGCGGATCGACGAACGTCGCAACTCCGGCGCAACGCTGGACTCCTAATCGCTCCAGCCGGGACTCGACGCGCTGGCGCTCGCCCTGCATGACGTTGTCGCGGTGGTGGGTGAAGTCAGCGATCGAGGTTTCGCGCCGCAGCGACAGGTCGACGCCGTGCAGCCGGCGGGAGCGGATACCGGACAGCGCCAGCGCGGTCTCGCGCAGCGTCTTGCTCGGGATCGTGCCGGTGTTGATGCCGGCCCCGCCAACCACGCTCTCGCGCTCGACCAGGACGGTTCGCGCGCCCATAATCGCGGCCGCCATCGCGCCGTTGACGCCGGCAGGGCCTGCGCCGATGACGACCACGTCGAATGCTTCCCCAGTCATAGACCGTCCCGATTTTGCCTGGCCACGTAGTCCTTCATGATGTCCGACACTGCCGCGGTGATGACCGCGGTAGAAACGCCGAGCATCAGGATCCCGTTGGCCGCCTCCAGCGGACCGAGCAGGCGCCAGCGTTCGGACATGACGATATCGCCATAGCCAAGCGTCGAGAAGTTCACGCCTGAGTGATACACGGCCACGGCCAACTCCTGGAACTCTCCCAGCATCCTGAAGAGCAGGGCCCAGACCGTCACCTGGGCGAGATTACCGAAAACGAGTAGCGCCATGACGATGTTAAGCACAACCAGCGTCGACCAGGGAGAGCTGTTTACCGAACTTTTGTGGCGCGAGTAGTAGTGAATCGCAATTGACAGCAACGCTAGCTGAACAAACAAGCACAACGCCATTGTCAGCAGCCCAATTAGGAGATTTGTCAGCATCAGCGGGTCTCCACGGTGGCCTGTAGCGCCCCCATACGATCGTGACGGCGGGCGCGCAGCCGCTCCAACGCAACGACCGTGATCCAGGCATACAGAGTAACGGCAACGAACAAGCTGAAACGCACCGCGAACGCCTTGTAGACGTCCTTGCCGGCCACGCTGTCCTGGACGGCAGGGCCGAGCAGGATCAGCATCGTCACGACTACGTTCTGCCAGAAGGACGGTGTAAAGCGGCTGGCGATGACTCCATATAGCTTGCCCGCGTAGTAAATCCCGAACAGCAGCATCCACAGAAAGAACATCCACAGGCTCGGCCAGATTTTCAATGCGAACCAGAACAGGATCGCAAAACAACCGGCAAGAAACGTGGAGCCGAGCAGCTCGCGGCCAGCTGCCCGTACGCTGACGACCGACCCCTGCTGCGCCAGCAGCACGGTTTTCATGATCGTTTGCAAGTACAGGGACGGATTGGAAAACGCCATCAGCACGGGTGGCAAAATGATCAGCGTTGCACGCAGAGCGATCCAGTACGCACTGCCGCCACCTACTGTCGGAGATCTCACCCGGCTCTCCCTGATCGCTTCCTCCGGGTAGAGGGGATATACGATCCAATGGCAGACGATCGCCAGCGCGATGCCGAGCAGCAGCGCCTTGATAACGGCGACCGCGAGAGAATAGCCCACCAGCCCCGCGGCCGGGATGAGCGTGAAGCCAATTGCGAGGAACGTACCGATCAGGCCCTTGCCGAGGCCAACGGTCACCAACGTGCTCAGATAGATGCCCGCTGCGATGACCAGAACCGCGGACAGCGGGTACTCTGTCAGGATCGGGATCAGCAGCAATCCCACACCCGAGGTGATCATCACGACCAGGATCAATCCGAGCAGGCCCCTCAATCTCATCGGTGGCGCTGGCGCGGCCGTGAGCAGGATCGCAAAGAGCGGCGCGAGAAAAGGCAACGGCAGCCCGAGCCCGTATGCGAAGGCAAGCGATAATGCCACGACAGAACTGAGGCGGAACGTGCGCTTGGCGCCGATTGCCATCATGAGGTCATCCCAGCTCAATAGGCATAAGACAGCCAGCTCGCGAGACGAATATAGGCCTTGCCCAGAAGCCGTAGTAGTAGCCCGGCCCCTTCACCGTAGGCGATAACGGAAGCCTGCCCACCGATGCGTAGCTGCCTCAGCAAGGCTGGATCCCGCTCGGTATCAAAGCCGATAATGACGGGAAAGCGCTGCGACTGCCGCAACCAGTCGCGGTCATTCTGGATGACCGGCAGGGCTCCCGGGGGTTGGTTTCGGCCAGCGCTTACACCGAGACCCACGCTGCGCACCCGGCCCTGAAACACCCGCCCCGGTAGTGCGTCGAACAGAATCTCGACCGGTGTGCCCACGTCTAGGTGACCCAGGTTGTTTTCGGTGAACTCGGCATTGATCCAGACGTCTTGAATCGCGATCAGCGTCAGCACCGGTGTTCCGGTGCCGGCGAACTGCCCCACCTCGGCCGTGAGATCCGTGACTACGCCTCGTAACGGTGCCTTGACCAAGGTATGTGCGAGGTCCAGCTTCGCCTTGTCCACAGCCGTTAGCGCAGTCTTGAGAATCGTGTTGTTAGCGGGATCGTCACCGCCCATCTGTTCGATGGCCGCCTGGATATCGGCCTCGGCAGCCGTCACCTGGGCCCGCGCCTTATCCGCGTTGGCGCGGGAGATTTCCAACAGACGCACCGAGATCGTACCGGGGTCCTCGTCATACAGACGTTGCAGCCGACTGGCGTCCTGGCGCGCTTTGCGCTCATTCGCCCGCGCTGCAAGGAGATTGGCGCGAGCTGCCGTCACGGTCGCGCTGCCAGCGCCTACCTGCCTGCGGGCGGTATCGAGATCAGACCGCGCCTTGTTCAAGGCGATCTGGTATTGCGACGGATCGATCTTGAACAGTCGCTGACCTTTCTCCACTTCCTGATTATTGGTAACCCATACCCGTGTCAACCTTCCCGCCACGTATGGAGCAACGCCGATGACGTAGCCCTCGATCCTGGCCTGGGTCGTGTATGGGGTGTAGCGATCGGCGAGCAAATACCACGTCAGGCTGAGCAATATCCCCATAGCCACCACGAGCCCGCCCTTTCTGACGGAGCGGCCGGCGGCTTCCTGCTGCGCTTTGTTGCTCTCCTCGGGCTGGAGCTTGTCGCCGCCGACGGCTTCTTGCTGCGCTTTGCTGCTCCCCTCGGTTTTGAGCTTTTCGCTGCCGTCGGGCTCAGCATTGGCGACCAAACCTTCCCCGCTCTGTCGGTCACTCATTGCGATTCTCGGTTCCTCTCCTACCCAACGGGCCGTCGGCGCTGGCGGGCAAAGGTGCGCTTAGCAGATCGCCCCAGTTGGTTCGCGTGCGCATCACATCGCGCACAGATTTTTTATACAGTTGCTCCACCGACATCTCCACCCAGCCACCGCCGATGGCCGTGTATAGCGCGATGATCGCGCTAATCTCGGCACTCCGATTGACCACTAGGAGTTCCGCTTGCGCGAACAGCACCCGCTGCGCGGTTAGGACTCGCTGAAAATTCGCGTAGCCCTCTATATAGCGGGTGGTCGCGAGTTGGCGTGAGCGTTCTGCCGCGCGTAGCGAATCACTGAGTATGCGTCCCCGCTCGCGCGCCTTGACCACGCTAATCGCGGCATTGTCGATCTCCCGTGCCGCCTGCAGTACGCTGTTGTGAAAGACCCCGATTGTTTGCTGTAATCGGGCATCTTGCAGCCGCACATTGCTTCGAATCCGGCCGAAGGAAAATATGTTCCACCTCAGTGACGGGCCGACGGCGATGCCTAACGTTTCAGGGCTCGCAGCTAGCGAATTCGCGAACCAGCCGATGCTGCCAAGCAGCGTGATGGTTGGGTAGAAGTCAGCTTCTGCAATGCCGATCTGCGCCGACTGGGCCGCGATTTCCAAGGCGGCTCTGCGGATATCCGGGCGACGAAGCAGCAATTGTGCCGGGATACCCGCGATCACCACCGGATCCATTTCCGGGAGCGGGCCTTTCACTGAGAATAGCTCCGGAACGTCCCCCGGCGCCCGACCCAGTAGAGCTCCAAGGGCATTGTGAATTCTGATCAGAGTCGCTTCCAGATCCGGTATCGTCGACAAAGTGGTCAAATATTGCGTCTTGGCTTGCTGCAGATCCAGCTCCGAGCCCTGACCACTTTGGTATATCTTCTCCGTGATCTCGAAGCTGCGCTTCTGTATGGCCGCGTTCCTCTGAGCGACGCCGATTCTTAGCAAGGTCGTGCGGTAAGCAAAGTATAGGTCGGCCACCTGGGCGCTCAGCAGTACCTGGACATCCTGCTGATTGGCGATGGACGCAAAAAACGTGGCATTGGCCGATTCGATGCCACGCCTGAATCGTCCCCAAAAATCCAGTTCCCAGGCGGCGTCACCGAAGGTGGCCTGATACTTGGTGAGCCTCTGGTTCTGGTCGACTATCTGCCCGCCGTTCCGTTGTTGGTTAACGCGCGTCAGCGCGCCGCTAAGCTGGAGCTGCGGGTAGAGCTCGCTGCCAGCAATGCCAAGCAGGGCCCGGCTCTCCAGTATTCGCAGGCCGGCGACGCGCAGAGTGGGATTCTCGCGCCGAGCCGTCTGGATCAGGTTGTTCAACACCGGATCGTTGAACAGTCGCCACCAGAAGCGCAAGTCGACCTTGGCTTGTTGCTTTGCATTGCCGATCTGGCCGTACAGATCCGATCGCCATTCCTTGAGCCACGTCACCTCGGGCTCCTTGAAGTCGGGACCGACGACCATGCATGCATTCAGCATCAGCACCGGCAGGAAAGCGATCAGCCGCGCAATTCGTTGCATTTGAGTCGTGGTCGTAACTGCGGCATCCGGAACTGCTAGCGTGGCTCATCCTTGCGCGCCGCTTCAGCCAGCCCAGGTTCGGCTCCAGGGCTTGCTTCGGAACTGCCGACCCACTCCATGAACAACTGATAGCTGACCGCCAGCAGAACGCTGCCGACGAACAGACCGATGATGCCGGCCGATACCATGCCGCCGACGGCACCAATCAGGATCACTAGCATCGGTGCGTTCACTCCGCGACCGAGCATTAGGGGTTTGAGTACGTTGTCGGCCATGCCTGCGAGGAGGAGGTACACGGTGTAGATAATGTTACTCGTCATGGAGCCGTCGCCTGACCACCACAGATAGACCACGGAAGGCAACGATACGAGCACGACCGGCAACTGAAGAATGCCGATAAACATCACAATGAGGGCCAGTACACCGGCTGCCGGGATGCCCGCGAGCATGAAGCCCAATCCGAGGAGAATGGCCTGGACAAAGGCCACGCCAATGACTCCCCCAGCGACCGAGCGGACCGTTGCGGTGGCGAGCTTCTTCAGTCTGGGCCCTCTTACGGGATCCGTCAGGCGATTGAATAAACGTTGCATGGCCCGGTCACCGGATTCCGCGTAGGCCATCATGATCCCGGCGACGACCATGGAACCGAGAAACAGCATGACTGCCCCCGCCGTGTTGGCCGCGGCCGACAGGACCTGCTGCGTCAGATTCCTGATCAGCGCCCGGTTCTCTTCGAGATAAGCCGGCAGATTGGCGGCCATCGAGCTCCATGTATCGAACAGGCGCTCGCCGACAATTGGCCATTCGGCTACATGAGGGTTGGGCGGCGGGATCATGAGTGTATGGTTCTTGACGGCGATATAGGCATCATGCAAATGGCCAGCGAACGAGCTTCCAAGCATCGCCGTTGGCACTCCCAGCAGCAGCAGACCCAGCACCACCAGCGCAGCGGCAGCAAGACCCTGCCTGCCGCCGAGGCTTCTTGCCAGGCGGTTGTGTAGCGGATGGAGCACGATCGCCAGTATCAATGCCCAAACGACGAGATTCACAAACGGAGCGATTATCCGCACGCACATGACTACCAGCAAGGCAATCAAGCCGACGCGAATCAAAGATTCCGTAAGGTCCCTAGAAAGCAACTCTCGAAGGGTCGCGCGATCTAGCGGCATTGGCTCACCCAGGGTCAACCACGCTGTTTTCGTGGAGTAATAAGGGCCACGGCTACGATATCCGGCCGGATACTCGCAGACTGGCGAGTCAAAGATCAGCGATATTGATCATGCCTTTCATACCTCGATATGATTTGTGCAACCGCCCTTCAAATTCTCAGGCAAGCCGGCGGTAAAATTGTACGACTGCCTCTTCGGCGAGGATCATCGTGATGATAACGCCGATCAAGGTCACGAGGCCGTCGAGAGGCCCGCTGAAACGCAGGCTGTCACTGAACACGAATGCGAGCACTTCGAGAATTACGAACTTGGATCCGAAAAGCAGCAACCATGCGGCGAAGACGCGCATGAATCTTGCGAAGCTGCCTTGCCTCGCATTAAAGAATGCGGCGACCCGATGCTCCAGGGCTAACGTCAGCTTCAAGAGAATCTGCAATACCAATGCGACAAACAGAGAGATCGTGAACGAGTCGACAGCAACGTACTCCGAGTGCTCGACGAAAAAGTTCAACACCACGAGATCGATCAGGATCGCAGTGAAATAGCGCAGGAACAGCCGTTGTCTGTTCGAGGGAATCTGCGCCG
Source organism: Nitrococcus sp. (assembly GCA_030452365.1). Lineage (GTDB taxonomy): Bacteria > Pseudomonadota > Gammaproteobacteria > Nitrococcales > Nitrococcaceae > Nitrococcus. Next base: position 1,479 of record JAKDMK010000040.1, on the reverse strand, counting down.
AGGCCGGCAGCAGGAAATCGGTTATTGGCATTGGTTAGCTCCGGGGAACAGCCGAATTCACTTCAATTCCACGCCATTCGCCCTTCCGCTTCACATCTTGGGTGTTGTAGTGCGCTTTGCGGATACCCGCCATCGCCAGACGCTCGCCGCCTTCAAGAAAACTAGCAGGATTAACCGATTTGGGATATTGGACCTTGGTCCCATAGACTGAACGCGGGGATTGCTGTCTATTGCCGCGGGGCAGATGGAGGGCGGGCACAGCTAGCGCACAGGAAATCTGGAGTCGAAGGACGCATACAGCCCAAGATGATACTCAAGTCGCCCTGTGATTCGACCAAGGCCACGCAGACAAGGGGTGGATTGTGGGAAGTGCTGAAGCTCGCTACGCGCGTATCACCGTTTGATTCGTCACACCGGTGAAGCCTGCCCTGGTCCCCGATCCGGGGGCCGGTGTCCAGTGCTCCGTCACCCCGGCGCAGGCCGGGGTCCATCTTGGTCTTCCTGGATTACGCACACCAGATCAGCGCCCTCCTAACGCCTTTCGACACTCCAGTGCGACTACTTTCTATGGGACGAAAGTCCTATAGCGCAGACGCGTGCATGCGCGTATATGTTGAGCAACAACATTGGCGCGGCGGCGTTTTTCACCAAGCCGGTCGACGGCCAAGTGCTGATCGACGGCATACGCTGGACGCTCACGCGCTAGGCGGGCGGCCCTGGTTGGGGTATTGATCAGTGTGCCATTGCGGGTTGATGCCGGTGTCCGCAAGGGGCCTAGACAACACGTAACGCAACGCAAAAGTGAGGAACCACCATGCATCACCAAATCAGCAATCGCAGGCGGGGCTATTTGACCCCCTCCCCCTCCGGCAGAGCAGTGTTTGAGCCGGCAAGGTTCGGCAGCTACTTCGCGATGGCTCTCCTGTGTCTGCTGGCCATAGCCCTGGTTTCAGGCTGCGCCTCCACTAAGATCTCCGATCGCGAGCAGCTCGTTAAGGGGCCGCTGCCGCGGCCGAATCAAATCTTGGTCTACGATTTCGTCGCCACGCCGACCGAGGTGCCCGCCGATTCCGCCCTTGCCAAGAATGTTCAGATCGATGCGCAGCCCCAAACAGAAGAACAAATAGAGACTGGCCGGAAGTTAGGCGCGGAGATTGCCACGCAGTTGGTGGAGGCTATCCGCGACATGGGAATGCCGGCAACACATGCCGCGACCAGAGCGTTGCCCGACATTAACGACCTTGTATTGCGCGGCTACCTCGTCTCCGTCGAGGAGGGCAGCGCCGCCAAGCGACTCATCATTGGCTTTGGTGCGGGTGGGTCCAAACTAACCGTGGCAGTCGAAGGTCTTCAAATGACGGCTCAAGGCTTGCGTAAGCTCGGTTCTGGCACTGTACAAGCGGGCGGCGGCAAGGGCCCGGGTGCGATCCTAGGCGGCGCCGTCTTTGCCGCGACCGCCAACCCGATTGGCCTCATCGT
>JAKDMK010000228.1 GCA_030452365.1 Nitrococcus sp. | reverse complement strand
TCGCCGTCAGTCTGTTGGCGGCCGGACCGCTCTATGCCAAGCATGTGAAGACAAAGCAGGCGAAGGTTACGGGAGCGTCGCTGGAATTGCCCTCGGAGGTGTCGGGATGGCAGGCAGCCCAACCCTTTACCGATTGGAAGCCGCATTATCTTTATTTCTCCGACGCGCGCCGCCAAAGCTATGTGAGCCCCTCCGGCCAGGTCGGGCTTTATGTCGCGCTCTATCGTGATCAGCGAGCGGGTTCGGAGCTCATCGCGTGGGGCAACGACATCGTGTTCAGCAACAGTGCCTCGCGCGCAGAGTGGTATCGCGTCGCCGAGCCACGCAATCAAACCGTATCGTTCCAAGGCCGGGTCCTGACGGTTCCTGTGACGCGCATTAGCAACGGTGGGCAATACCTGGACGTTTGGTACTGGTACTGGGCCGGCGGGCGGTTCACCACGAGCCCGATACAAGTGAAGGCGCTGACGCTCAAGGCACGCCTGCTGATCCGCTCCGATGCGGCCGCGCTGATTGCGATCTATGTGCCCGTGGCCCAGAGTGAGCCCGCTTCCAAAGCCAAGGTGGCCGGCTTCATCCACCAGGCGCTGCCCGCTATCGAACATAACCTGAGCGCGGCTGCTGGGGGTTGAATGCAGCCAGCCACCCTATGCTAGCGACATGACATAAGAGAGAAGCGCAGTGTGCGGGATCGTCGGCATATTCCATTATCGCAGTGCGGAGGCAGTCGATCGGGGCCTCCTGCACCGGATGAACGAGTCGCTTTACCATCGCGGCCCGGATGACGGTGGGCTTTATGTGGAGCGCAGTATAGGTCTCGGCCATCGCCGGTTGTCCATAATCGACCTTGCAGGCGGTCACCAGCCGTTGTTCAACGAAGACGGCTCGGTGGCCGTGGTCTTCAACGGCGAGATCTATAACTACCGGGAGTTGGTGCCCGAGCTGGCCGCGCGTGGCCACCATTTCCGTACCCGCACCGACACCGAGGTTATCGTGCACGGCTGGGAACAATGGGGCGAAGCGTGTGTGGAGCGATTCCGCGGTATGTTCGCGTTCGCGGTATGGGACCGTAACCGGCGCACGCTCTTTCTCGCCCGTGACCGTATCGGCATCAAGCCCCTCTACTACGCCGTGCTACCTGAAGGGCGACTTGTCTTCGGCTCGGAGCTCAAGGCATTGCTCGTGCATCCGGGCCTGCCGCGCGCGATCCTTCCCGAGGCCGTGGAGGAGTTCTTCGGCTACGGCTATATACCGGAACCCCGGACGCTCTACCGGCACGCCTTCAAGCTGCCTCCTGGGCACACGCTTACGGTGAGGGCAGGTCGTCCAGTAGGCGAGCCGGTCGAATACTGGGACCTACGGTTCAGCGGTAGCGGCGCCGCCGGGGAGATCGCGGCCGCCAGCGAGTTGCGCGAGCGTCTGCGAGATGCGGTCAGCAGCCATCTGGTGTCCGATGTCCCGGTCGGGGCTTTTCTCTCCGGCGGAGTGGATTCCAGCGCGGTCGTGGCGATGATGGCGGGGGAAAGCCTGGAAAAGGTGCATACGGCTTCGATCTCATTCGGCGAGGCGGAGTTCGACGAGTCCCGTTATGCCGATGAGGTTGCCCGACAGTACGGCACCGATCACAGGGTCCGCCAGGTGAACGCGGATGATTTCAGCCTGGTTGAACGTCTGGCCGAGCTCTACGACGAGCCGTTTGCGGACAGCTCCGCCATGCCCACGTACCGTGTCTGCGAGCTCGCCCGGCAGGGGGCCAAGGTCGTGCTCTCTGGTGACGGCGGCGACGAGACTTTCGGCGGCTACCGTCGTTATCTTTGGTATTTGCGCGAGGAGCGGGTACGCGGGTTGCTTCCATTGGGCTTGCGCCGCCCAGTGTTCGGGCTACTGGGCCGTGTCTACCCGAAGCTCGATTGGGCGCCGCGCGTGCTGCGCGCCAAGGCCACCTTGCAGGCTTTGGCGCAGGATCCGGTAGAGGGCTATTTTCACAGTGTCTCGGTAGTTAGCGAGGCCCAGGCGCGGTTACTTTTCAGCCGCGAATTTCGTCAGGCACTGAGCGGTTACCGGGCGATCGAGGTGCTGCGCCGCCATGCCCGCCAGGCGCCGGCTCATTCTTTGTCCCGGATTCAGTATCTCGATTTCAAGACCTATCTGCCCGGCGATATCCTGACTAAGGTGGATCGCGCCAGCATGGCGCACGCATTAGAGGTGCGGGTGCCCATCCTCGATCACGAGTTGGTGGAGTGGGCTGCGAGCCTGTCGCCGGAGCTCAAGATCCGCCGCGGCGAGGGCAAGTATCTATTCAAGAAGGCGTTGCAGCCACTGCTTTCGAATAACATTTTATATCGGGCCAAAATGGGTTTTGCCGTGCCGCTGGCAGCCTGGTTTCGCGGGCCTTTGCGCGAGCGGGCGCGCGCCGCCCTGCTCGGGGAGGCGCTTGCAGATACGGGATGGTTCAATCGCCGATTTCTGGAGCATGTAATCGCCGAGCACACCGCCGGGCGCCGGGATTACAGCGCCCTTATCTGGGCGCTGATGATGTTCGAGCAATCGTACCGCGGTGTCGGGCAGACTACGGCAGCGCCGTTGCACAGCGTCCGAGCGGCCGGAGGCGCGCATGGATAAGGCGGTTTCCAAGCGGATACAAATGGGGCGATGGTTGCCCGAAGGTTTCCGAATTCTGCCATTACGGCGTAGGCCGGACAAAATCGTGCGGAACGATTTGATTCGCAGCATCCCTGCAACAGACACAGGCGCCATGCTGAGCAAAAAGCCAACCGGACGGCAGCAGAACAAGCCGGCTCTAGTGGTTTTGTCGCTTTTATTCCCGCACGCGGGTCAACCCATTGCCGGCAGTTTTATCCTGGAGCGTATGGGCCGAGTTGCCCGCCACCTTCCTGTTACGTTCGTCGCTCCTGTTCCGTGGTTTCCATTCCAAGGGCTGGTGCAGCGATTTCGCTCCGGCTTTCGACCGCCGGCACCGCAACGAGAAGTGCGGGACGGCCAAGAGATCCTGTTTCCTCGGTTTCTCTCAGTGCCGGGATTATTCAAGTCCTGGGACGGATTTTTTATGGCGCTGTGCGTATACCCGCTGCTTTACCGGCTCAGACAAAAAGGCAGGGCCGACCTCATCGATGCTCATTGGGCCTATCCGGAGGGCGATGCGGCGGCATGGCTTGGTCTATGGTTAAAGCTTCCGGTCACAATTACGCTGCGCGGCAAGGAGGTGCGCTTATCGGGCACGCGCTGGGGACGCCGCGCCATGCTCAAGGCACTTGCCAGGGCGAGCAGGGTCTTCTCTGTATCCGAGAGTCTGCGTCGGCATATGGTCGAGCTGGGAGCAAATCCGCACAAGATTCAGGTCGTGCCCAACGGAGTGGATGTCGCGCGATTTCACCCGGTGGATAAGCAAGCTGCGCGCCGCCGCCTGGGGCTTGCAGCAGATGCCCGGCTCCTTATCACTGTGGGTGGTCTGGTGGAGCGTAAGGGGCAGCACCGGGTGATTCAATGCCTGCCTCGGTTGCTGCGGCGCATACCCAATCTGCACTACCTCATCGTCGGCGGTGCCAGTACGGAGGGTGACTGGGGCCATCGGCTGCAACGATTAGCGCACCAGCTCAACATAGCCGATCACGTCACGTTTTGTGGCGTGGTGGAGCCGGATGAGCTGCGCTGGCCGCTGTCCGCCGCTGATGCCTTTGTGCTCGCTACGCGTGGTGAAGGTTGGGCCAATGTGCTGCTGGAGGCTATGAGCTGCGGCTTGCCGGTGGTGGCGACTGATGTCGGAGGAAATGCGGAAGTGGTTTGCGACGACCGCCTGGGCCTAATCGTACCGTTTGGCGATGAGAAAGCCTTGGGGGCGGCGATTGAGGCAGCTTTGACGCGGAGCTGGAGCCGCGACTTTATCATCGAATACGCTCGGCGCAATACGTGGGATAGCCGGGTTGCGGCGCTGGTGCAGGCGTTTCTGGAGATCTCAGGGGAGGTCGCCGACGATAAATATGAAAATGTACCATCCGGCGTCTCACAAAAGACATCTATGGAAGGTTGAAGCACTTGTTGCGGGGAACCTCGAATAACCCTCGAAATCCGTCATTTCGGCGTAGGAAGGAATCGGTATGAGCCTGCGCGTGCTGCATGTGCTGGATCACTCCGTTCCGCTGCACAGCGGCTACAGCTTCCGCACGCGCGCCATATTAGAAGCGCAGCGCACGCTGGGCTGGTCGACGGCTCAGCTTACGAGCTCCAAGCACTACGTAACAGCGCCGGCGGAAGAAGATGTAGACGGACTGCATTTTTTTCGCAGCCCGCCGCTACCCGGATGGCAAAGCGGCGTTCCCGTGCTTAATCATTGGGCCGTGGTGCGGGTTCTGGAACGGCGGCTGGATGATGTGGTGACTCGAGTACGCCCAGATCTGCTCCACGCGCATTCGCCGGCCTTGAACGGCCTCGCGGCATTGCGAGTGGCGCGCCGCCGGGGCTTGCCGCTGGTCTATGAGGTCAGAGCGTTTTGGGAAGACGCGGCCGTGGACCATGGCACCATCCGCGCGGGCGGGCCACGCTATCGCCTCACGCGCTCGCTGGAGACGTACGTATTGCGGCGCGCTGATGCAATTACTTGTATCTGCGAGGGGTTGCGCAGCGATATCCTCGCCCGAGGTATCGCGCCGGAGCGCGTCGCGGTCATTCCCAATGCTGTGGACCTCGGCCGCTTTCAGTATCAACCGCCGCGGGACCAAGAGCTTACCGTGGAGCTTGGTCTGAGTGGGTGTGTTGTGCTCGGTTTTATCGGCTCATTCTATGCCTATGAAGGGCTTGACTTAGTCTT
>JAKDMK010000227.1 GCA_030452365.1 Nitrococcus sp. | reverse complement strand
TCGCCACGGCACAGATATCCCCCGGGATGCAACAATCGATCTCGGTGCGCTCCTTGCCGCGCAGCTTGAAGAGATTGCCGGTCTTAAACGGCTTGCGCGCATCGCCCACGTAGAGGCGGCTATCGCGGCTAACCGTGCCCTGGTGCACCCGAAATACCGCAAGCTTGCCCATGAAGGGGTCGTGCTCGATCTTGACCACGTGGGCCAGCACGTGCTTGGCCGGATCGGGCTCGGCGTGGTACTCCTCGCGGTTGCCGCTTTCGTCCTCGCGGATGAAGGGCGGGGCATTGCCCTCAAGCGGATTGGGCATGAGCTTTTCAAAGACATCGAGCAACTCCATCAACCCGGCCCCGCTTTTCGCCGAGGCAAAGGAGATCGGAATCAGATGCCCTTCGCGCAGAGCCGCCTCGAAGGGCTCATGGAGCTGCTGCGGGCTGATCTCCTCGCCCTGCTCCAGATAGAGCGCCATCAGCTCCTCGTCGACCTCCACCACCTGATCGATGAGCGCATCGTGAGCGGCCTCAACCGAGGAGAAGTCAGCCTCCCCGGCGGGTGCGAAGAAACAATCCGCGACGCCGAGACCGCCCCGTGCGGGCAGGTTCAGCGCCAGGCACTCAGAGCCGAAGCTCGCGCGGATTTCCTCCAGCAGCCCTTCGAGATCGACTCCTTCGGCATCGCTGCGATTAACGATGATCAACCGGCACAGACCGCGCTCACCGGCAATCTGCATCATCTGCCGTGCGCTGCCCTCGATCCCGGCCTGGGCATTGATCACCACCGCCACGGTCTCCACCGCCGGCAGCATGGCCAGTGCCTGGCCCAGAAAATCCGGCGAGCCGGGTGTGTCGATGAGGTTGATGTGAGCCCCCTTCCAATCAAGGCCCACGACCGAGGCGCTGATGGAATGGTGAATGGCCTTCTCCAGGGGATCGGCATCGCTGACCGTGGTCCCCCGCTCCACGCTGCCGGGGCTCGCCACGGCACCGGCCACGGCCAGCAGGGATTCGATCAGGGTGGTCTTACCCGCCCCGGCGTGCCCAACCAGGGCGATGTTGCGAACGTTCTCGGTAGCATAATCGGGCATAGTGCACTCTCCGGGCTGGCAGGGAGACGGCTCTCGGCTCCCCGTGCCGCGGGCCCGTGGCCCACGGCTTTGTTGGGAATATTAAGAACCAACCGCGCTGCAAACCCGCGGTCAGTTTCCAACCGTCCTCACGTTAGAATAGAACTTGAGCGGCGGCTTTGCCTCGCCCAACACGGCCCGGAGCGGCATTTCACATATAGATACCGCCGTTGATGTTGATCTGCTGGCCGGTGATGTAATCCCCCTCGGCCGCGAGGAATACCACGGTTTGAGCGATCTCGTTCGGTTTACCGAAGCGGCGCAGAGGAATCTTGGCGATCAGCGTCTCCTGAATGCGCTCCGGCACCTTCGCCAACATCTCAGTCGCTGTGAACCCGGGCGCAACGGCGTTGACGGTGATGTTGTGCTTGGCAAGCTCCAGCGCAGCGCTCTTCGTGAAGGCGATCATGCCGCCCTTGGACGCAGCGTAGTTACACTGCCCGAAGTTACCCGATTGGGCGACGAATGAGCTGATATTGATAATCCGACCATAGCCCTGCTCTATCATCTTCGGGCAGGCCGCACTGGTGGTATAGAAAACGCTATTGAGATTAGTGCAGATTACTGCTTCCCAGTCCTCGTCCGTAAGGCTTTTCAGGGACTTGTCCCGGGTAATGCCGGCATTATTGACCAATACGTCGAGGCGGCCGTAGTGGTGGATAGTCGCCTCGACCAACCGGCGGGCTTGGTCGCTGCGGCTGACGTCCGCCTGCACGGCCAGGCATTCGCTGCCGAGCTGCTGTATCTGCTCCACCAAGGCAGTGGCCGCATCTTCGCTGCGATTGTAATTGATCGCCAATCTCGCACCGAGGCGCGCAAGCTCGACGGCAATATCCTTGCCAATACCGCGAGCACCTCCGGTGACCAAGGCGACCTGATTGTCAAGGCGACGCATGAGCGGTACCCCCTTCTATACAATTGCGGTTTCAAGGAATGATGGTAATGCACTAGGGCCTATTGACACCCGCCCTCGGCCCCTTGGCCAGGGCATAGGTACACTCAGTATGGTAGGCCAGAGCGGCCGAAAAGGTAATCGCGCTGAACTACTGCCCTCGCCGCTGTACTAACCGTCAAGGCGCGCTATGCTTAATCTAAGCATGAGTAGGTTAGTCGTTTTCCGACAGGGAGGGAGCTACCTATGCACCGCAGGCGCGGCGAGAAAGGGACGATTCCGCATCGAAATGGGCGCTTCCACTGCATCAACCAGCAGTGGTTCTTCTCCACGCGCGAGCAACGGCTGGTTGGTCCATACCGCGACCAGGACGAAGCCGAAAAAGCGCTGGAGAGACAGCTTCTGCCGCCAATAGCCAAGCGCTTCAACCGCTTCGGTCAGTGAACGCAAAAGCGGCTCGAGCATAAGGCTCTCTGGCGCCAACCGCAAGGCGAGGGAACATTCCATCGCCGGTGCTTCTTTGAGCCTCACCAGTTCAGTCGATGTTTGGGCTTGATCGGCAGACGCCCACGCCAGTATTGGATTAGCACTAGGCCGAAGATCATCCCGCCGATGTGAGCGAAGTGGGCGACGCCCGCTAGCGATCCCGTGACCCCGGCCCATAACTCGAACGCGCCATATAGCACCACAAAGTATTTCGCTTTCATGGGAATGGGCGGGAACAGCAGAAAGATTATCTGGTTCGGGAACATCATGCCAAAGGCGAGCAGAATCGCGAAAACCCCGCCGGAAGCCCCGATAGTCGGGTAAAAATCACCTTGGCCGGCCGCAATGCTTGCAACTACCAACTGGATCAGCCCTGCCCCGATCAGACAAAAGAAATAATAAAAGGCGAACGGCCGGGACCCCCACAGGTTTTCGATCTGTGCCCCGAACATCCACAGGGCAAACATGTTGGCGAACAGGTGCAACAAGCCACCGTGCAGAAAGCCATAGGTGATTAGCTGCCAGACATGGAACGCCGGAGCCTGGCTAACGCCAAAAGGCAACGTTGCGAACTCGGGCATGCCAAGCGGCCAAAGCGCGAAATAAAACACCGGCATAAAGGAGGCGCCCATCTGCTGCCAGAGAAACACCAAGCCATTGCTGATTAATAGTCCCAAAACCACCGGAGGCAGGCTGGTCTGGTTAGAAAAGCTTTTATAACGGTTCATTAGCGCATTATCCTGTCGGGCCTGCCGCCATAATACTGGCGCGACTCGGCTTGGGCCACCTGCGGGCGTTCGTTATTAGGTTGGCGGGCGATTGTTTGCGCGCCAGTATAGTCTTTCAGCACGGGCCAGTGCTTGTCGAGCCACTAGCAGCTCAGTACCCTTGACGGCTCCGAATAAGACCGTATGCGCATCTCAATGAACGATTCCAAGCGGCTGACCGTTGCCAATCGGGTCGGGTTGCCCGAGCATCCCCAACGCTGTGATTTGCTCGCCGAGGTGCATGCACGCCCGGTCGTGGCGTTACGCGCGCCGCAGCATTTAACCCATCTTGCCCTCTACGTCGGCGCCGGTGAGCAGGAGCGTGCGCGTGAGCTTGCGCACATTGCCGCGCTCTGTCACGAGTTCGGCATCGATCCACCTGCGACGAAAACGGATCACGTGCTGCTAGAGACGAAAGCCTTCCGGCTGCGCTGGGAACCGCACACGGAGTTCTCCACCTACACGCTCTTCGCCCGTGAACCGAGCGGGCAGCCCTTTGAAATCGATGGTCTTGATGCCGTGCCGGCGCATTGGGTTGCAGAGCTGCCGGGGGAGTTGCTCGCCGCCAGCCATCTGAGTCTCATACATGCCGACACGGTTGCTGAGTACCCCGAGCGGCTAGCCGAGTACTTTGATCTGCAGAGCCTCACCGGTAGCCGCTGCGCCGGTGGAGCCGCTACGGTTTGGACCGATTTCCAGCCGCAGCCCGATGGCTTCACGCGCTTTCTCGTTCTCGACCGCGGCCTGCAGCCAGCTCAGGCCGGTCGACTCACACAGCGCCTGCTGGAGATCGAGACTTATCGGCTGATGGCCTTACTTGCCCTTCCGATTGTGCGACAGCTCAGACCCGAGATCACTCAAATGGAGAATGCCCTCGGCGATCTCATCGCTCGTATGGCAAGCGCCGATACTACCGAGCAGGAACAGGGACTGCTTGAATCGCTTTCCTCCCTGTCGGCTCAGGTGGAGCGGATTATCGCCCAGAGTAACTTTCGTTTTGGCGCCGCCGCCGCGTACTCTGCGCTGGTACGGCGGCGGATCGACGCCTTGCGCGAGACGCGCGTCGAGGGTGTAAGCACGGTGCACGAGTTCATGGGGCGTCGCCTAGTCCCGGCCATGGATACGTGTCAAGCCATCGCCGAGCGCTTGGACCGGCTCTCGGGCCGGGTCAGCCGGGCGGTCAATCTGCTTCGCAGTCGAGTCGATCTGGCACTCGAGGCGCAGAATCAAGATCTGCTCGCATCCATGAATCGCCGCACTCGACTACAGCTGCGCCTGCAGACCACCGTTGAGAGTCTCTCTGTGGTGATTCTGAGCTACTATGTGGTCGGCCTTATCCATTATGCCCTCATCGCGATCGAGGCGGCCGGATGGCACGTGCCGGTAGAGCTGCTCACCGGGATAAGCATTCCAGTCGTGATCCCGGCTGTGGCCGGCGGCATCTTTACCATACACCGCTGGGTCGAGCGGGCCGATGCAGCCAAATAGGACGAGAGACGGGGTCAAATCTAGTATTATGCATTCAGCAGGTGGGACGAATGATGCTAAAGGTCTCAAAGAC
>JAKDMK010000226.1 GCA_030452365.1 Nitrococcus sp. | reverse complement strand
CATCGAGCACGGCGAATTCGACCGGCGCGCGGCCGAGCTGCTGCGCCGCGGGCTGTCGAACGAGGACGCTGTTTGGCAGTTGAATGACGAGTTGGTCAAGTCGGCACAGGACGTGTTCCTGCCCGTATGGAAAGAAACCGGCGGCAATGACGGGTATGTGAGCTTCGAGCTCGACCCGCTGATCGAGGATGAGGCCGCGGGCCTCGAACACGCCCAGCGCGTGGCGCGCTACGTCGAGCTCGCGCAACAGTGGTCGGCTGGGCACGAAAACCGCATGATCAAGGTGCCGGCAACCCGGGCTGGCCTCGCTGCGCTGGAACCGATTGCCGCCACCGGAGTCACGATCAACGTGACCTTGATATTTACCGAAAGGCAGTACCGGGTTGCCCGCGATGCGATCTGGCGCGGTGCGCGGCGGCGCAAGAACGGGCTCGGCGATTTCAAGAGTGTCTACAGCATTTTTGTGTCGCGCGTGGATGTCTGGACGGCAAAGCAGGTTCCGGAACTTTCCGCCGCCGCCCAGGGGATGGTCGGGATTCTGAATGCAAAACGGATTTGGCAGGAGAACCGCGAATTCTGGGCCGACAAGGGCTTGCGGCTGCAACAGGAGATCGTGTTCGCAAGCACCGGCGTCAAGTCAGCCGACGAGCCGCCCGACAAGTACGTCCAAGCATTCGCCGGTGACGGGATTCTCACTAACCCGCCTGCCACCAACGATGCCGTGGAAGCTTCGCAAGCAGCGTACCGGCGGCGTGTCGACCAGATGCCGCCAGACGACGTCATCGGTGAGATCGATAGCCGCGTTGACATGGAGACCCTGGAGCGCGAGCTGATGGAGGAGGGGATCCGGAAGTTTGCCGATCCCCAGAAGGAGCTGATCGCCCTCATCGCGCACAAGCGCGCGGCCGCCTCGTAGACACATCGCACGAGCTCCTGATCGCAACCATTGCCATCGAGCATGTTGATCTGGCGATCAAGGCGGACATGGCAGCGAGCTCACCGGCATGGTGGAACGGCTGGAAAATGCCATCGCCGACCAGAACAAGACGCCTCGCTCGGCATAATGTCCGGGTCTGGAGAGTCGCCGCGCGGCCTGCGTGACTGCGACGGTCAACGTCGCCGCCGGGTCGCCGTCAGCATTTCGCTCCCTCTGCCTTGCCTGTCTACAGCAGTTGCCGCAGCACGTAGGGCAGGATGCCGCCATGGTGATAGTAGGCGGCCTCAGCCGGGGTATCGATGCGCACGCTAGCTTCGAACTCCTGCGCCTGACCCCGCGCATCGGTCGCCGTGACCCGCAGCTTGCGGGCGGGGGTATCGGTGCCCGCCAACCCGCTGATCGTAAAGCTCTCCTCGCCGGTCAGCCGGAGTGATTCCGCGTTTTCGCCTGCGACGAACTCTAGCGGCAGCACCCCCATACCGATCAGGTTCGAGCGGTGGATACGCTCGTAGGATTCGGCGATCACGGCGCGTACTCCCAGCAGGGCGGTGCCCTTGGCCGCCCAGTCGCGCGACGAGCCGGAGCCGTATTCCTTGCCGGCCAGGATCACCAGCGGCGTATCCGCCGCGGCGTAGTGCATTGCGGCGTCGTAGATCGCGGTGGTCGGCGCATCGGCCTGGGTGAAATCGCGCGTGAAACCACCTTCGGTGCCGGGGGCGAGCTGGTTGCGCAGGCGGATATTGGCGAAGGTACCGCGGATCATTACCTCGTGGTTGCCGCGGCGCGCGCCGTAGGAGTTGAAGTCCTTGCGCTTGATGCCGTGCTCGGTGAGATAGGCTCCGGCGGGGGAGTCGGCCGCGATCGCGCCGGCCGGGCTAATGTGATCGGTAGTCACCGAATCGCCGAGTTTGGCCAGTACGCGCGCGCCGACAATATCCGCCAGCGGTTCGGGTTCACGGCCTATGCCGGTGAAAAACGGCGGCTGGCGGACGTAAGTGGATTGCTCCTGCCACTGGAAGGTATCGCCACGCGGAATCTCCATGCCCTGCCAGCGTTCGTCTCCGGCAAAGACGTCGGCATAACCCTTGCTGAACATCGCCGGCTGCAGACTGGCGGCGATCACCCGTGCGATTTCTTGCGGCGAGGGCCAGATGTCGCGCAAGTAGACCGCGTTGCCGTCACTGCCGGTACCCAGCGGCTCATGCAGCAGATTGATGTGCAGGCTGCCGGCCAGGGCGTAGGCCACCACCAGCGGCGGTGAGGCCAGGAAGTTCATGCGGCATTGCGGGTGGATGCGGCCCTCGAAGTTGCGGTTGCCCGAGAGCACCGAGCACACGGTGAGGTCATTGTCGGTCACCGCGGCACCGACCTGCGGGATCAGCGGCCCGGAGTTGCCGATGCAGGTGGTACAGCCGTAGCCGACCAGGTTGAAGCCGAGCTGATCCAGGTATTGCGTGAGGCCAGCGCGTTCGATGTAGTCCGTGACCACTCTCGATCCCGGCGCCAACGAAGTCTTGACCCAGGGTTTGCGGGTTAACCCCTTGTCGATGGCGTTGCGGGCCAGCAGGGCGGCACCGAGCATTACCGACGGGTTGGAGGTATTGGTGCAGGAGGTGATCGCCGCGATCACTACATGGCCGTGGTCGATCTCGACCTCGTTGCCATCCTCCAGGGTGACAGCGACCGGGTTAGGCGACCAGCCGTATTCGCTGCCGTCGTCGCCCAGTGCCAGGGGCGCGTCGCTCGGGTCGCCGTGTTCGATCGCGACCGGATCGCTGGCCGGAAACGACTCGGCGCAGGCCGCGTCGAGGCCCACTTTCAGCGCCTCCGCTTGCGACTGGCCGGCGAGCAAGGCGCCGACCGCGTTCGGAGCGATTCGCAGCGGCACCCGATCTTGCGGGCGTTTGGGTCCGGCCAGCGACGGTTCGACGCTGCCCAGATCGAGCTCCAGAGTCCGGGAATAGTCCGCTTCGTGGCTCGGGTCATGCCATAGACCCTGTTCCTTGGCATAGGCTTCCACTAGCCGGATTCGGTGCTCGGGGCGTCCAGTCAGGCGCAGATAGGACAAGGTCTCGTCGTCGATTGGGAAAATCGCGCAAGTGGAGCCGTATTCCGGGCTCATGTTGCCGATGGTGGCGCGGTTGGCCAGCGGCACGTTGGCCACGCCGGGGCCGTAGAACTCGACGAACTTGCCCACCACGCCGGTACGGCGCAGCAGCTCAGCCACCGTGAGCACCAGGTCTGTGGCGGTGGTGCCCGGCTGCAGCTCGCCCGTGAGCTTGAGGCCGAGCACCTGCGGCAGCAGCATGCTGATCGGCTGACCCAGTATCGCCGCTTCGGCCTCGATGCCGCCCACGCCCCAGCCGAGCACACCCAGGCCGTTGACCATCGGAGTATGGGAATCCGTCCCTACCAGAGTATCCGGATAGGCGAGCGGCCCGCCCGGGCCGTCACGAGTAAATACCACCCGCGACAGGTATTCGAGGTTGACCTGATGACAGATGCCGGTATCCGGCGGCACAACCTTGAAATCATCAAACGCCTGCTGACCCCAGCGCAGCAGTTGGTAGCGCTCGGCATTGCGTTCGAATTCCACCTCGGCATTGATAGCAAATGCATCGGAGCGGCCGAAGACCTCGGCGATGACGGAGTGGTCGATGACCAGCTCGGTGGGGATCTGCGGGTTGATGCGCAGGGCATCTCCGCCCAGCTCAGTCATGGCATCACGCATCGCCACCAGATCCACGATAGCGGGCACGCCGGTAAAATCCTGCATCAGCACGCGCGCCGGGGTGTACTGGATCTCCTGTGTCGGTACCGCGGCCGGCTGCCAACCGGACAGCGCGGCAATTTGCTCGGCAGTGACCAGTCGGCCGTCCTCATTGCGCAGCAGATTCTCCAGCAGCACCTTCAGGCTGTAGGGCAAATTGAGCGTACTGCCGGTGCGATCGAGTCGATAGATCGTGTAAGTCGTGTCGCCGACCCTGAGCCGGTCACGGGTGCCGAAGCTGTCGGATGTCATATGATTCTCCTTCGCACGTAGTCTACTGCCTTGAATGCAGCGAGGCGGCTAGTCTGATCCCGCTGTTCTCGGAACTAACCCCCGGCCTTTGGCCGGTATATGTTTCGATGGAATATTTGACAAGTTGTTTCCATAAATCGATCAATCCGTTCGGAGCGCGCAGTTACAGGCCGACCCGCAGCTCCTCTAACGCCTGCAGCAAAGCCGGCAGCCTATGGCACTGTCTATTCTGCTGAACCGCATCCGCCGCAGAGCTGTTATCTAGATCTCGATTCGATTGAGCCTCAATGCATTCGAGAGCCGCCCAGCTCCAGAGTAAGGGAAAACCTGAGTCTAATCGCGGCATGCCCCAATACACGTTCCGGTACCGCTCGCCTATCGTTTTCCTGTGGGCATTGCTGCACACGAACGTGCCGGTAGCACACGGAAGTGCTGCCCCTGCAAAAGCTCATCATGAACTAACGGTTGCGATAACTGAATCCTTATTCGACTCGGCACAGGAGCATGGTCAACATCGATCCGAGCGCGCTGGATCGCTTGCGTGCGCGAATAGGCAACGAATCCGTGGCGTGGCACGTGATCTTGCGGCTGCGCCTGTGCGCGCTGCAGCAGCAACTGCATGACCAGGGGGCCGAACTCCCGGTGATCTTTCTGTCCTACCTGGGCAATGTCGCCGCGGCCGTTACGGTCCTTAAATGCGGTGCCGCTGATTTTTCAGAGAATCCGTTCAACGACCAAACGCGTCTGACAACTGCCCGCGGATAGGCCACCGGTGCAGCCAAAATCGGCGGAGCTCTGCTGCGCCGTTTTAACTCACCGACTACCTAGTGCCCGACCGAAAACCCCAAAAATTCCAAAACCACCTTGGCCTCCGATGCA
>JAKDMK010000225.1 GCA_030452365.1 Nitrococcus sp. | reverse complement strand
GCGTCGTTAGTGGCCGCGGGCAGTGCAATATCCGGTGTGACTCCGACCCGCTGCGTGCTCTCACCCGTGATCCGATAAAACTTCGCGATGGTCAGCTTGAGCCGCCCGGCAGGGGATTCCTGTTCCTCGAGGCCAAGACGGTCCAGATCGATCATGCTTTGAACCGTGCCCTTGCCGAAGGTCCGATCACCTATGATGATGCCGCGGCCGTAATCCTGAATCGCCGCCGCGAAGATCTCGGATGCAGAGGCGCTGAAACGGTCTACCATGACGGCAAGCGGACCCTGGTAGACAATTCCATGCCCATCATTGTCGTAAATCACTTCGCGCTCGCCCGTTCGGCGGCGTACTTGGACAACGGGCCCAGCCTTGATGAACATACCCGTTGTCTTGGTGGCTTCCTGCAGAGAGCCGCCCGAATTCCCGCGCAGATCGATTACCAATCCGTCGATGCCCTGTTGCTGCAGCTTGGTTAGCAGCTCACGTACATCGCGGGTCGTGCTGCGGTAATCCTCCCGGCCCATCCGAGCGGCCTCAAAGTCAATGTAGAAGGCCGGTATTTCAATGACGCCGATTCGGTAGTCATGCCCGTGCCGGGTGATCGTCAGTAGCTCGGATCGTGCGGCCTGCGCTTCCAACTGAATACGGTTGCGCACCAGTTGCACAAACTTGGGAGTGGCGTTGGCCCCCGCCTTGGCCGGAAGCACTTGCAACTGCACGATCGTTGCCTTCGGGCCGCGAATCAGTTCGACAACATCTCCTAGACGCCAGCCGACGACATCCTGAATCGTTCCCTCGTCCTGGCCAACGCCGATGATCTTGTCGCCCGCAGCAAGCTTACCGCTTTGGGCCGCGGGTCCGCCGGGGATCAACTCGACGATCTCGGTATAATCGCCCTCGCTGCGCAGCAGCGCACCGATTCCCTCCAGCGAGAGGCTCATATTGATGTCGAAGTTCTCAGAACGGCGCGGTGAAAGGTAGCTACTGTGCGGGTCGAACGCGCCGGTCCACGCATTCATGTAGATTTGAAACACGTCCGCATCTTGCTGCTGCGCTACGCTGCGCGCCATTCGGTGGTAGCGATCGCGCAAGTTCGATCGAATCTCGGCCGCGGATTTTCCTCCAAGCTTTAGTGCTAGCGCGTCATTTTTCACCCGTTTACGCCAAATTTCGTCGAGGGCGGCTGCGTCGACCGCCCACGGTGCCTCTGTGCGATCCAGATTGAACGTTTCACTGGTGGTGAAATCGAACGGCTTAGCAAGTTGCAAGATCGCGAATTCGCTTCGTTGCTTGACCCGTTGGCGATAGGTTTCGAAGATGCCGAACACCGGGGCGAGCTCGCCGTCACGCAGCAGATCATCCAAACGCGTGCGGTATTGCGAATAGCGCGCCAGATCACTCGCGAGAAAATAGTAACGCTGGGGATCCAACGCGGCAAAATACGCGGCATACACCTCGCTCGATAGTTCGTCGTCGAGAGGCTGGCCGCGGTAATGGTATTGAGCCAGAAAAGCGCCGATCAATTGTTCGGCGTGCGCGAACTGCGATTGCGGCCGCGAGGGCGGGTTGGTCAATGCCAGCACCGCATAACTCGCAAGCAAAACGCTGACTAGTGCAAGAGGCAGCCAGCGCCGGATAGGCCGCAACCCCCCAATTATCATCATCTGCATCTACTCCGTCGCCCGATTGAGGCTGCGGGCAACAATCTCACGCACATCCTTGGATAGGCTTTCTCGGACGTTGATCCGCTCCAGTTGCTGGTGCATGCAGGTGCTTCTGCGTGGATCATAGCGGCCCCAGCGGCTGAGGGGCGTAACCAACCGGGCCGCCACCTGCGGATTGAGATCATCCAATTCCAACACTCGGTCGGCAAGGAAAGCATAACCAGAACCCGAGACGTCATGGAAACGCACCGGATTGCCTTGGGCGAAGGCGACTAGCAACGACTGCACCTTGTTTGGATTACGGATATCGAAGGCCGGATGCGCTGTCAGGCGAGTCACACGTGCGAGGGTATCGGCACGGCTGGATAGCGCTTGAACCCTGAGCCATTTATTCACCACGAGCGGCTCACTTTGCCAGCGGTGGTAGAAGTCCGCCAGCGCCGCCTCGGCATCGGCGGCATTAGTGTCGACGAGCAAAGAAAGGGCCGCGAGCACATCGGTCATGTTATTGGCCGTTTCGTATTGTTGGAGG
Source organism: Nitrococcus sp. (assembly GCA_030452365.1). Lineage (GTDB taxonomy): Bacteria > Pseudomonadota > Gammaproteobacteria > Nitrococcales > Nitrococcaceae > Nitrococcus. The sequence goes on along the minus strand of JAKDMK010000225.1, from coordinate 2,657 downwards.
CAGCGCTGCAGCTCGACGCCCTCCTGCAGCGTGATCAGATAGCCCAAGACGGCGTTCTTGAGACGGCGATATCCCGCCGCAGCCGCCGCGTTCTCCATCTTGCTGCATTGCTCAGCGCAATACGCGTAGCGTGCCCTCAGCTCCTCGACCAGGTTTTCGGCGAGGCCGCGGCGCATGGCTTCGCGCGCCGCGTGAATGCCATCGACGTCGATCATCTCCATTTGCTCGGCCAGCAAGCCCTCGCTCGGCAAGGTTAGGGCCTCGGCAAGCAGCGCGGGATCGGTTTCGGTATCGCACAGGGTAGCCCGAAAGGCCGCGACGAAGGCTTCGGGTATCTGCCCCGGACCGTCTTTGACCCAGCGCAGCAGAATGCGCGTGCTCAGCCGCTGGCCCGCCTCCCAGCGATTGAACTCGTCGCTGTCGTGGCCAAACAGGAACGCAAGCTGCTCCTCCGTGTAGGCGTAGTCCAGCTTAACTGGTGCCGAGAACCCGCGCAGCAACGAGGGAATGGGGCGCTGCGGGATGTCGAGGAAGCAGAAGCTCTCCTGCTCTCCGCGCAGCTCCAGCACGTGGCTACCTGTGGTAAGCGCGCGCGGCTCTCCCTCCAGGCGCAGAGGCACATCACTGCCGTCGGAGCCTATCAATCCGACAACCACGGGTATATGCAGCGGCTTCTTGCGCGCTTGGCCTGGGGTGGGAGGGGTATACTGGCGGATATGCAGGGTGTAACGGCCCGACTCCGGATCGTGCTCGTCACGGACCTCCAGATGCGGTGTTCCGGCCTGGCTGTACCACCGCCCGAACTGATCGAAATCCACGCCATTGGCCTCCGCCATTGCCGCAAGAAAGTCCTGGCAGGTTACCGCTTGGCCGTCATGGCGCTGGAGATAGCGCGCAAGCCCGCGCCGGAAACCCTCTTGGCCGAGGAGGCTGTGGTACATCCGTATGACTTCCGCGCCCTTCATGTATACAGTTGCAGTATAGAAATTGTTGATCTCGACGTACTCATCGGGTCGCACCGGGTGGGCCATCGGGCCGGCATCTTCCGGGAATTGCGCCGCGCGCAGGCCGCGGACCTCCTGAATGCGTTTCACCGCCGCAGCACCCATGGCCGCACTGAACTGTTGCTCGCGAAACACGGTCAATCCTTCCTTGAGGCTGAGCTGAAACCAGTCCCGCAACGTCACCCGGTTGCCGGTCCAATTATGGAAATACTCATGGCCCACCACGGCTAGGATGTTCTCATAGTCCGAGTCGGTGGTGATCTCGGGGCGGGCGAGAATGTACTGGGTATTGAAGATATTGAGCCCCTTGTTCTCCATGGCACCCATGTTGAAATCGCTCACCGCCACGACCATGTAGTCGTCTAGGTCGCACTCCAGGCCATAGGTCGCTTCGTCCCAGCCCATGGCCGCCTTGAGCGAGGCCATGGCATGCTCCGTCTTGTCGCGATTCGCGTGCTCTACGAAAATCCGTAGCCTGACCTCGCGGCCCGAAGCGGTCGCGATGCGATCCTCATGGCATGCGAGATCGCCGGCCACCAGCGCAAAAAGATAGCTCGGTTTTGGGAAGGGATCCTCCCAACGGACCCAGTGGCGGTTATTCTCGGCCTCGCCTTGGGCTACCTGGTTGCCGTTGCTCAGCAGCACCGGATAGCATTCTCGATCCGCCTCGATTGTAGTCGTGTAACGGGCCATCACGTCTGGGCGGTCTGGGAAGAAAGTGATACGGCGAAAGCCCTGTGCTTCGCACTGGGTGCAGAACATCGCGCCGGAGCGATACAGGCCGTCCAAGCGTGTGTTCTCCTGCGGGCGAATCCGCGTAGTCAGCTCAAGTGTGCAGCGCGTGGGTACCCGCTCGATGGTAAGGCCTTCCGAATCGAGCCGGTAATCGCTGCGCGCCAGAGGCGCGCCATCCAGTGTCAATCCCAGCAACTCGAGGTCAACGCCGTCCAATCGCAGCGGCCGTGGCTCGGTGTTGTCGGAGCTATTGCGGCGCAGATCGAGGCGAGCGTGGACCGTCGCCTGTTCTTGGTGCAGATCAAAACGCAGCGCCACATGATCAACGAGGTAATCCGGCGCTGAGTAGTCGTTGCGATGGACGGTAGTGGGTTGGTGTGACATCGAAGGTGCGCTTTTTCCCTATTGAGTCCAGGCGGTTGTGTTTGGAGCGGTGGTATGCGCTTAGCTTAACCCGAACGTTGCGGTCACGCATCCTTGGACCTCTGATTAAGGCGATCGTAACTATTCAGCACATTCTTCGTTGATTTTGGCGAACGACGTGACCTGACCGCGGCTGTAGCCAATCTTCCGGGCTTCGATCTTCGCGGCCAGAGGCCGCTCCTGCAACATCCCCGACGCACCGCATTGGCCGCCCCAGCCAACGAGGCTGATTGGCTGGGGGCAGCCAAGGCCGTAGAAATAGAGACTTTTATCGCACACGCCGAGCGTCAGATCGATCAAATCGAGCGACGGGTACTGCAGGGAGAGAAGATTCCCCATGAGGAGAAGGTCTTCTCGCTGTTCCAACCGCACACCGAATGGATCAGCAAGGGCAAGGCAGGGGTGCCGGTGGGAAAATAGGGTAGGGAAAATAGGGGACGGACCAGAATGGCACTTAGTTAAGCTATAAGGCCTTGATGTTACAGCAAAAAACGA
>JAKDMK010000039.1 GCA_030452365.1 Nitrococcus sp. | reverse complement strand
GTCCAGCCGGCCCGCGGCCCAGTCCCGGATACGCTCTGGGGAGCCGTCGCTGGAGGCGTTGTCGCAGATCACCACATGGTAGTTCGGATAGTCGCTGCGCAGCACGCTATCCACGCAGGCGATGGTGTCCTCCCAGCCGTTCCAGTTGAGGATCGCGACGGTAACCCGAGGAGCGCTGGGCTCAGGATGGCTGGTAGCCATAGCCGTAGCCGCCATAGCGCGCTACCTCCTTCAGGTTTGCCTGGGTCAGCGTGACCCCCAGCACGTGGACATGTGCCTCCTGTAGCCGCCGGGCGGCCTCGCTCACGGCTTCCATGGGGGTCTTGCCGCTTTGGACGGCGAAGACGGCGCCATCGCTGTAGCGGCCCATCATTTCCACATCGCTTACGCGCAGTACCGGGGCGGTATCGACGATGATCTTATCGAAGTACTTGCGCAGCTCAGCGAAGGCCCGCTCGACCTCGCGGGAGGAGAAGAACTCCAACGGGTCCACCAGTGCCCGGCCCTTGCTCATGATGAATAGATTTGGAGAGAGGTAGCTCTTGGAGGCGCAGTCGACTAGCTGCGCCTGGCTCAGCGCGAAGTCGGTCAGACCCAGGCTCTTGCACTTCTCGAACCGGCTGGCGCGGCGCAGATCAGCATCCACCAGCAGGGTGAGGCCGAGCTGGCTATAGCTGGTGGCCAGGTTGCTGCTCAGCATGCTTTTGCCCTCCCCCTGCAATGCGGAGGTGACGAGCAGGAGCTGCGGTCCACCCTTTCTACCGCTCATCTGTAGGCGGGTGCGGATGCTGCCGAGGGCTTCGGTAAGCCCGGCGCCGGGTTCCAGCACTGCCGGGCGCGACAGCGCCGCGGAGCGCCGCCGCGCTACGCGGGGCACCACACCCAGGCCGCGCAGGTGCAGGCGCTGTTCTACCGACTGCGGCGTGAGGAAGGTGCGCCGCAGATTCTCGACCAGAAAGGCCAAGGCGATGGCGCCGAACATGCTGAACAGCCCGGCGATTCCAAGGATGCGGATGAAATCGGGTTTGAATGGCGTCTCGGGCGGCAGCGCGCGGGCGAGCATGCGGATGCCGATGGCGCCCATGCTGCCGGCCAGAGTGATTTCCTTGATGCGGCTCTGGAACGCCTCATAGAGCTCGCGATTAGTGCTGACCTCGCGCTCGAGCTTGCCTAGGATCAACTCCTCGTCGGTACGCTCCCGCAGCCCCTGGTTGAGATTCTCCTCGGCCTGGGCCAGGCGCTGCACTTCCTGCTTGGCGCGCTGGTATTGCTTCTGGATCGACTGGACGGCCCGGCCGATCTCCGCCCTTAGCTGGACGGTCACCGCGTCGAGCTGGGCCTGCAACGCTTGAATCTCCAGCCTTTTCCCCCCGTAGCGGGTGCGCAGCTTGTCGAGCTCGGCCGTTAGTCTGCCCTGCTCCATCTTGAGCTGCTGGACGGCGGGGTCGTCTATCACCGCCTTTAGCGTGCCATTGCGCTTCGCCTCCTGGACCTGGAGATATTGCAGCTCGGTGCGCAGCCGTGCCGCCCGAGCGCTCAGCAGCGCCTCGGTGATGCTGGAGAGGCGCCTGCTCTTAAGTGCCTCCAGGTTCTCCGAGGCAAGCAGCCCCTGCCCCTCCTTGAATCGCTGCAAGGCGCGTTCGGAGGCCGCGAGATTCGCGCGCAGCTTATCGAGCTGGCCGATCAGCCATTCATGTACCTGCTGGGCGACTGCCACCTGCTGGCTCTCTTGGGTGGCCTTGTAGGCCAAGCCGACAAGGTTGGCGATGTGGGCGGCCAGCTCCGGTGTCGGGGCCAGATAGTAGATCTCCACGAGCTGACTGTCCTCGCGCCGAAGAACTGTCAGGTTGCTACTGATGATTTTGACCAACGCCCGCTGGAGCTGCTCCGGATCATCGGTCGGCGTCGCCTCTTCGCTGCCGTCACCGATAGCCGCCGCATCAGGATCGTCGCTCAGGCCGATCCAGCCGCCCATCTGGCTCCAGAGGCCGCCGAGTACGGCTTTGGCGTGCTTCGTGAGCTCGGAAGGCGCGCGGAGCCGTTGCCGCTGCTCTGGCGTCAGCCGGACCGCCACGGCCTCGGCCACCGCGCGGCTGCGAATGATGTCGAGCTGGGTCGTGTAGAACATTTTCGTGTCGGGCGGCGAGTCCAGCCCCTGGAGCGAGGGCACGTACACCGGCGGCTGTGCCTGCACCTGAAGCAGCAGCTTGCCCTGGTACAGGGGCATACGCAGCCAACCGAAGAGCAGACCGGTTAGGAGCGCACAGGCGATGACACCAATGATCAGCGCCCAATGTCGCAGCGGCACGCGGAGATAATCCAGCAGCCCCGGCTCCTCAGTGGCCGAGTTCAAGCCGGCCCATGCGGGGCCGTCGGAAGGGATCATCGCCGGCGGGACCGGAACCATGGCGGTGCTCGCTTGAATGGGCCGCTCTTCCATGAGGCTCGCAGTCACTCCGTTCTCTCGTGCAAGGATCGGGGCCGCACACACGCGTGCGTACATAGCCCAATGGCAGATGTCCCCCAAATGCTCACGGTGTGCGGGAGCCTCTCTCCCCAAGCGAGGCTTATCGAGCCAGTGCGCATAGTTCTTGAGTATGCTAGTTCTTTCGTATGAAAATCCTTTAGTATGCTTTGAGCGTATCATCCGAAAGTGTGGCACGCTAGCCGTTTTTTAGTCTAAAGTATTAATGCCCGCTTCGCGGGTTTCGAGTAGGAGGGACTGTGAGAATCGAGGCGATGCCCCGGCAGGCCCAGGCAAGCTCGTCGTTGGCGATGTTGAAACAATAGCTTACAGAACCTGCCCAGGGCTTCGGTCATGTAGCAACCGGGAGCGATGTGCAAGCGATGTCAACGAATTGCGCACCATCAGGTTGGCCGAGATCGACTAGAACCGGGCGTGAGTGTATTCCCCGCGATGTCACCAGGGCGGGGATGGATAGGGCTTTGCGGAGCAAGGCATCACCGGTCTTCGACAGGCGGGTGTGGCCCTTCCACATCTACAATTTCGACTCAGCGCCGGCATGGGCGATGGCAGATTTTCGCCTAGGCGCCAAAGGGGTTGCATGGATAGCGGGCTGGTTTGTGTTGGCTTGGGGTTTGGGGGCACCGTATTTAGTGTGTCGATGTTGCGACCCATCGCCGTCCATTGGGGGGTAGTGGACCGTCCAGGTGGGCGCAAGCACCACCGAGGTGAGGTTCCGTTAGTCGGAGGCACGGCATTGTTTGCCGCAGTCACGGGCGGTTGGGCCATATTGCATATGCAATGGCCAAACTGGATGCCCGTTTATCTACTGGCAGCCGGCGTGCTCGTAGTCATCGGGGCGTTGGATGACCGCTACGACCTGGACCCGAAAGGGAAATTTCTCCTGCAAACCGCTTGCACCCTGGGGGTCATCTACTACGGGTCTCTCGTGCTGGACGATCTAGGCGATCTGTTCGGGGCGGGTGCCATTCATACGCACGCCTTTGGTGTCGCGTTCACCGCGTTTGCGGTGCTTGGCGTGACCAACGCCATCAACATGTTCGACGGTGCGAACGGGCTCGCCGGTGGTACGTCGTTGGTCTCGACATTGGGTTTCAGCTTCGCGGCCGCGGCGATCGGCGCACAGGGCGCCCATAGCGCCTTGCTGTTGCTTGCAGGCGCCCTCGGCGGCTTTTTGCTATTCAATTATCGTCTGCGCAAGTTCGATTCTCCATGGGTATTTCTGGGCGATGCCGGCGCACTGTTTCTGGGGTTTACGCTCGCTTTCGTAGCCGTTTTCCTGAGCCAGCTACCGGGACAGAATTTGCCGCCGATCGTCGCGGTATGGATCGGTGGCATGCCATTGCTGGAAATCGGCCGGGTGGTCGGTCGCCGGCTCGCGCATGGCGTAAATCCCCTGCGGGCGGATCGCTCGCATGTGCATCATTGCCTGCTGGGACTAGGGATACCGGAGCGTTGGGTGGTTGTCGCGATCTGGCTGTGCCAGGCAATGTTAACAACCGTGGGTCTTGCATCCTGGTGGGCGGGGTACAGCGACGCGTTCCTTTTTTATGGTTTTGTGTTGCTTTTTCTCGTGTACAGCCTGGGTGTGGAGTGGGCATGCCGCACGCTCGCGCGCCGGGGGGCGACTCAGTAAAGGAGCGGAACGATGGGCCGGGCGCAGGTGGATAAGCGTTAGCGCATCCACTGCCTTGTGATTCGGAGGCTTTTTGGTGGATGCGCTGCGCTTATCCACCCTACGAAACATTCGGCGCATTACGGCCTGCTCGGCCTAATGCGCCCTACGGGAATTGATGGCAGCGGCTTTACAGGGAGGTGCTCGCGTGAAGATTCTCGTTACCGGCGGCGCGGGGTTCATCGGCTCGGCGCTGGTGCGTCATCTGATCGGAGAAACCGAGCATTGCGTGATCAACGTGGATGCGCTGACCTATGCCGGCGATCCGAGCACGGTGGCCGCGGTGGCTCAAGACCCGCGCTACCGCTTCTATCGTACCGACATCAGAGATGCAGCCGCACTGCGCTCGCTCTTCTCCAGAGAAAAGCCGGACGCGGTCATGCACTTGGCGGCGGAATCGCATGTGGACCGCTCCATCGATGGACCGGCCGAGTTCATCCGCACCAATATCCATGGGACGTACTGCCTGCTCGAAGTCGTAAGGGCTTATTGGGCGCAGATCTCGCCAGACAAACAAGAGCGCTTTCGCTTCCATCACATATCGACCGATGAGGTCTTTGGCACTTTGGGTGAGAGCGGCTGCTTCACGGAAGCAAGCCCGTATCGGCCCAACTCACCCTATGCGGCCAGCAAAGCCTCATCCGATCACTTGGTCCGCGCCTGGCATCATACCTATGGCCTTCCGATTGTGCTCAGCAATTGCAGCAACAACTACGGGCCGTATCAGTTCCCGGAAAAGCTCATTCCGCTGCAGATCACCCGCGCGCTTTCCGGTCTCTCACTGCCCATCTACGGCGACGGGCGCAATGTGCGGGAGTGGCTGTTCGTCGAAGACCATGCCCGTGCCCTAGTTTGCGTGTTGACCCGCGGCGGCGTGGGTGAGAGCTACAATATCGGCAGCAACGCCGAGCGCACCAACCTGCAGGTGGTGGAGACACTGTGCGCGCAGCTCGATCGCCTCAAACCGCGCGCGCAATCCTACACGCGCCTCGTCGAATTCGTGCCCGACCGCCCCGGTCATGATTTCCGCTACGCTATCGACGCCACCAAGGTGCGTCGCGAGCTGGGCTGGTACCCACGGGAGAGCTTTGATTCCGGGCTCGAGAAAACCGTGCGCTGGTATCTGGAGCGCCCGGATTGGTGCAGCCGGCTCGCCGCGAAGTACGATGGCGCGCGCCTTGGCTTGCAAGAGGCTCATGGCCGGATGGCAGCTCTGCCTGGACGGGGGGCGTGATCATGGCGACTCGGGCGCAGCGCAAGGGGCTCATTCTGGCGGGCGGGGCCGGCACCCGCCTGTACCCGATCACTAACGCTATTTCCAAGCAGCTCCTGCCGATCTACGACAAGCCGATGATTTATTACCCGCTCACTACGCTCATGTTGGCGGGGATTCGCGAGTTTCTGCTCATATCAACGCCCGAGCACACCCCCTTGTTCGAGAAATTGCTGGGCGATGGCGAGCAGTGGGGTGTAAGCATTAGCTACCAGGTGCAGCCACGCCCGGAAGGGCTCGCGCAAGCGCTTTTGATCGGTGAGCGGTTTATCGAAGGGCAGCCCTGCGCGCTTGTTTTGGGTGATAACGTCTTTCAGGGACACGAGCTGAGAGAGCTGGTCAGAAAAGCCGCGCATCAGGAGGAGGGCGCCACTATTTTTGCCTACCCCGTCAACGACCCGCAGCGCTACGGCGTAGTCGAGTTCGACGCCGACGGTCGCGCCGTCAGCCTGGAGGAAAAGCCGGTCAGGCCCCGTTCGCGCTACGCGGTCACGGGTTTGTACTTCTACGATTCCGCGGTGGTCGAGATTGCCAAGGGCGTGCGCCCGTCGGCGCGCGGGGAGCTTGAGATCACCGATGTCAATCAGGCCTATCTCGAGCAGGGGCGCCTTTCAGTAGTGGTGATGGGCCGGGGGTTCGCCTGGCTCGACACCGGCACGCATGAGTCGCTCGCCCGCGCCAGCGCCTTTATCGAAACCATAGAAACACGCCAGGGTCTGCAGGTCGCCTCTCCGGAGGAAACTGCCTACCGTATGGGCTACGTTGATGCTGAACAAGTGCACAGGCTGGCCGAGCCATTGGCAAAAAGCGATTACGGCCAGTATCTGCTGCGCATCCTGAGTGAACCCGTATTTTGAGTGGGGCTCGTATGGAGTTCATACGCATGCGCATTCCGGATGTCATCCTCATCAAGCCCCGCGTAGCGGGGGATGCGCGAGGCTACTTCATGGAGACCTGGCATGAGCGTAAATTCGAGGAGGCGGGACTCAACGTGCATTTCGTGCAGGATAATCACAGCCGCTCTCTGCAAGGCATCCTGCGCGGCTTGCACTACCAGATCCGCCAGCCCCAGGGCAAGCTCGTGCGAGTGACCTCGGGCGGCGTATTCGACGTTGCGGTCGATCTGCGCCGCAGCTCGCCGAGCTTCGGTGAGTGGGTGGGGGTCGAGTTGTCCGCCGAGAACAAGCACATGTTGTGGGTACCGCCCGGCTTTGCTCACGGCTTTTACGTGAGCGCGGATCATGCCGAGTTCGCCTACAAGTGCACGGATTTTTGGGCGCCGCAGCACGAGCGCACGATCCGCTGGGATGACCCCGAGCTTGGCATAATCTGGCCCATCCCGACCCACGCCGCGCCTTTGCTCTCCGCGAAGGATCGCGCTGGGACGGCTTTGCGCGAGGCGGAGCTGTTTCCATGAAGGTGCTCATCACGGGTGCGAGCGGGCAGCTTGGTCAGGCGCTGACGCGGCAGGCGCCCGCCGCTGCGCAACTACTTCTGTGCGGCTATGACGAGCTCGACGTGACGCGGGGGGAGAGCGTGCGGCGCGTGCTTGCCATGGAGCCGGAGGTCATCGTCAATGCCGCCGCCTACACCGCCGTCGATAAGGCGGAGACGGACCGCGACGCTGCTTATGCGGTCAACACCATGGGCGCGGCACACATGGCGCAGGCGGCGCGCGATCTCGGCTGCGGGCTGGTTCACTTCTCCACCGATTTCGTCTTCGACGGCGCTCAGGGCCGCCCCTACACCACACAGAGCACGCCCAATCCGCTGAACGTGTATGGGGCCAGCAAGCTTGCCGGGGAGCAGGCGGTGCAGGCGGTCAAGGCGGATGCGCTCATCTTGCGCACCGCCTGGCTCTATGGGGGCGCGGGGAGCAATTTCGTGCGCAGCATGCTGCGGCTCATGCGCACGCGCGAGGAGCTGCAGGTTGTGGATGATCAGATCGGTACGCCCACGGCCGTGGCGGGTCTTGCCCAGGCCATCTGGCGAGCTATAGAGAGGAGGCTGACCGGGATGCATCACTGGACGGATGCCGGGGTGGCGAGCTGGTATGACTTCGCCGTAGCGATTCAGCAAACCGCGCTGCCCTTGGGCTTGCTGCCGCGCCCTATGGCTGTACTTCCGGTGCCGAGCAGCGCGTATCCGACCCCCGCGCCGCGGCCGGCTTTCAGTGTGCTCGACAAGACGGATACTTGGCGCGAGCTGGGTTTGACCGCGCCGCACTGGCGCACCGCCCTGGCCGATACTTTGGCTGCACTGGCGGAGGTTTCCAGCGAGCGTTAACCCGATCAGTAACTACTCACCCCTCGTCCTGCTGCTGAGAAGATCGTAAGCAGGTTCTTCCATTGCAACCGAGGGATTGTTTATGAGTCCGACAGGGAAGTTGATACTAAAAAAAGTGCTCTGGTCGATAACCCGTTACGATGGTACAAGAGAGAATAAACCAATATGCTTATTTGCTCAGAGGAGGGGTGGCAGCACTCATCTGACGCAAATACTAAGCCAAAATAAAGGGGTGCGGTACTATGACGAGCCGTTTTCTTTTTTTGGTGCTTCCTGTGAGCAAATCCGCCAACTGCCGCCAAAAGAAAAAAGTCAATTTATTTCTCTTGACGAAGAAGAAGAGTTAGTTATACAGCGATATTTGAATCGGATATTTTGCGGAAAGACAGATGTCTCCAATCCATGGAGAATATGGCAAAGTGAGTTTGATTTCGTATTCGATAGGATCCTTCTCAAGATATTGTATGCAAAGCCATTGATTGATTGGATCGCTCAAAGATTTAGCGTGGACATTGTATATTATGTGCGACATCCTATCCCTGTAGCGCTATCTATTATGGAACAAGGCCGAGGGCTCAATGGCAGAGCGTACGGCTGGGGGGATAATAGCCGAGCGTACCTCCAAGATGAAGTATTCATATCCACATATATGAATGAGTCGTTAATTTCGTATAGTTGGGATATCTATAAGAACGGGACCTTTTTTGAACGGTTGATCCTCAACTGGTGCCTGGAAAATCTAGTACCGCTGCGCTTAAAGGATTTAAGACCAGAGTGGACATTTCTTTCCTACGAGGAACTCGTATCCGATCCGACGACTTGTATCAATTATCTTTCAGAAAGGCTGAATCTGAAAGATAGAAGCAAAATGTATAAGTCTGTCAGCATACCTTCGCACTCTTCTAAAAAGTTGCGCACCGGGAATTATAGTTTGGCAGATCGTGATAGGTTGATTTTCGGTTGGAAGGCCAAGGTTGATCAAAATATGATAAGTTCGGCCGCCAAAATTTTGGATAAGTTTGAAATCGATATATATTCCGTGTATGACTCAACCGGTAAGGGCGCGCTCTATCACGATAGTAGTCCGCTTTTGCGCAGCTTGGGTTGAAGCGATTTGGCATGCCCATCCAAGTGGACGCCAATGCCAACGGCCATGTCGAAACCCTGCTACTGGACTGTGGCTCGGCCCTGGTGGCTTCGCGCGAGCGCGTCGGCGCAGCAGCGCTGTAGGGTGGATAAGCGCAGCGCATCCACCGCAGTGAATCGCGCTCTAGCGCCGCATGCCTTTCCACTTTCGACAAACTCGGTAGGTTGGGGTGAGCTCGCGAACCCCAACAATTGCCCTTCAGCTGGGGTATACAAGCTTATCCGCCAAGCGGATGACTCAGTATCTCCCGCGGAGTCACGGCGCTGACACGCTCAGTCGCATCCAAGGGTTCACATTGTTGAAGTTGCTGATCGAGAACATCCAAGTCGGCCTCGGATGCATCACGAGCGCCGGCGCGTCTCTGGGCGAGCCGGATGAGCAGCTCATCCGCGGGCGCGTCTAGGGCGAGAATCGCGAATGCGGCATGCCGCTTAGCGGCCAGCCCGGCGAAGCAGCGGCGCTGCGCTCGATAGAGGAAGCTCGCGTCGACGACCGGCACATAACCGGCGCGCAAAACACCGTCAGCGAGCGCGTGCAGTCGCGCATAGGTTTGCTCGGTTTGCTCGCGCGTGTAGGCGCCGCTGCCGAGCGCGGACCCGGTGCGCGCATGCTTGCCGAGGCCCAAAAGGCGCTTGCGCTCGACATCCGAGCGCAGACGGATACAACCGAAGCGCTCGACCAGTGCTTGCGCGGCGGTGCTCTTGCCGGAGCCGCTCACACCGAAGGTAATCACTAGCTCGGCGGCAGCCGGGCGCGCCAATTGCTCGGCCAGAGCAAGATAGCGCTCCACACGCGCCGTGATTTTCTGCTGAGCTTCGGGCGTCCGGTTATCTGCGAGCAACAGGGTGTCGATCTTTGCGCGTACCAGAGCTCGGTAAACACTGTAGAACGGGATTACTCTAAGGGCATCGTAATCGCCGCTACGCTCGAGATAGGCATTGAGCAGATGGTGGGCCGCAGCCGGTTGGGCACGGAAATGCAGGTCCATGACCGTGAAGGCGATGTCATTGGCCGTATCGATCCAGCGCAGCTCCGGAGCGAACTCGATGCAATCGAAGGCGGCAAGCTCACCCTCCCAGACAATGATATTGTCCAGGTGCAAATCACCATGGCACTCGCGCACATGGCCTTGACGTTGGCGCTCGCCGAACACCGGAGCGAGGCGTTGTGCCGCCTCTTGCGTCCAGCTCTGCAGCCGCTTTAGCCGAGCTCCCTGCGCCGCGAAGCTGTGCGCCAGGACATCGAAATTCGCGAGTGCGCGCTCACTAATCCCCTCTGCGGCGCCATAGCGGGTATCCGTGGCAATGGCCGAATCGGCGTGGAAGTCGGCGAGCTTGTCGGCCAAGCGCTCGATCAGCTCGGGCTCAGGTCCAGCGCATTGGATGCGGTTGCCAAGCAGCGCTGACTGCGGAAAGCGCCGCATCTTGACCGCCCAGTCCACCACTTCGGCATCACCGCCGATGCGTAGGCCGGCCGAATCCTCGGTCACAGGCACCACATCCAGATAGACTCCGGGGGCCATGCGGCGGTTGAGCCGAACCTCCTCGTTGCAGTAATAGTGTCGTCGATCCAGCCGCGTGAAATCGAGGAACCCAAGGTTGACGGGCTTCTTGAGCTTATAGGCATAATCACCGCCGAGGAGGACAGTGGAGATATGCGTCTCGATGATCTCGACGCTCTCCACCGAATGGGGCCAGGCATGCGGGCGCTGTAAGGCCGCCACCCGGCGGTGATGTTCGCCCAAGGCATCCATAAAAGGCAGTAACTCAGCCGTCCGCGCTGAGCCCCTTCTCGGCTAGCCACGCGACATTGAATAACCGGGAGTAGTAGCGCCCGCCACCGTCACAGAGCACCGTAACGATTGTGTGTCCAGGGCCCAATCGCCTCGCCAGGCGTACCGCGGCGGCTACATTCACCCCGGTCGAGCTGCCGATGAAAAGCCCCTCTTCGCGCAGCAGTCGATACACCATGGGGACCGCTTCCTGATCCGGCACGACCAGCGCCTCGTCAATAGGGGTTCCCTCCAGGTTGCGCGTCACCCGGCTGCTGCCGATACCCTCGGAGATGGAGTTGCCCTGCGATGCCGCGGGCTCGCCGTGCATAACATAGTTATAAAGTGAGCTGCCGGCGGGATCGGCAAGTACGGTGCGAACGGATTGGCGCCGTTCCTTGAGATAGCGGGCCACGCCGGCCAAAGTCCCGCCGGTACCGGTAGAGGCTACGAACGCGTCGAGGCGGCCTTCGGTCTGGCGCCAGATCTCCGCGCCGGTGGTCTCATAGTGACCGTCGCGATTGGCCGTATTGTCGAACTGATTGGCCCAGACGGCATTGTCGAGGCTTTCCGCCAAACGCCCCGCGACCTTCTGGTAATTGTTCGGGTCGCTGTAAGGCACGGCGGGCACGGTGCGCACCTCTGCGCCCAGAGTGGCCAGCAAATCGATTTTCTCCTGGGATTGCGTCTCCGGGATCACGATGACACAGCGGTAGCCGCGGGCATTGCAAATGTGCGCAAGGCCAATGCCGGTGTTTCCGGCCGTGCCTTCCACGACGGTTCCGCCGGGGCGCAGCGTGCCCGCGCGCTCCGCCGTGCGAATGATTGCCCAGGCGGCACGGTCCTTCACCGAGCCGCCTGGATTCATGAATTCTGCCTTGCCCAGAATTTCGCAACCCGTCTCTTCGCTTAGGCGGCGCAGCCGGACCAGCGGTGTGTTACCGACGGCGCCTATGAAGCCGTCGCAGATTTCCATAATGGCAATCCTCCGCGCCTTATATGTTGCTCAAAGTTGATTGCTGGGACGATGCAAGCGCTCGACGCCTGGTGCAAAACCGCTACTCTAGACCATGCCCTTTACTGGTACCACAGGCAGGCTGGGGCTGTGCACGATATCTATGGACCTGGGTCATCCTACACGGTGGGTAG
>JAKDMK010000224.1 GCA_030452365.1 Nitrococcus sp. | reverse complement strand
GCGGCGCAAACGCCGGCGAGATCGGCCGTCAGGCCGGCCGCCAACGCATGACGTATGCGTCGAATCTGAACGGCGCCGAAGTACACGGCCAGAATATAAAACGTGGTTTCGGTCGATCCCTGTAGGGTCGATGCCAGGTAGCCGGTGTAGCTGTCCGGGCCAATGGCCGGATCATTCAGGATAGAGGCCAGGACGCCGTACGCGCCTGACCCGGACAGGGGGCGCAGCAACGCCATGGGCAACGCTTGTGCCGGCAACCCAACCTTTTCCGTCAACGGTCCGAGCAGGTGAACCAAGGCGTCGAGCGCGCCACTGGCGCGGAGCATGCCAACGGCGACCAGGATGGCCACCAAATAGGGAATGATACGTACCGCCACTTGGAATCCGTCTTTCGCCCCCTCGACGAATACTTCGTAGACCGCGACCCGGCGAAGATAGCCGAACGTCAGGAATCCTACGAACAGCAGCGGGATGATCCAGGGCGAGAGTGCTTGACCGAAGAAGATCGTGAGCGGGATCAACGCCGCCAGCGCAGCGAGCGCGAGGATCGAAACCTTAAGCGGGTAAGGCTCATCCGGACTCTGCGCGAACGCGGTGACATCGCCCGCCGGCTCGAGGTCGGGCGTTGAGGCATTGGCGGCGGTTCCAGGCGGGGCCTGGACAGCATCGAAGGGGACTAAGAAGCGGTAGAGTTTGGCCGCCAGAATAGCTACCGTGGTGGAGGCTATGGTCGCGACCAGCGTGGTTGGGAAAATCGCCGCGGGATCGGCAGAGCCGGCGGACGCTCGCAAGGCGATGACTCCGGTCGGCAGCAGGGTGACGCTGGAGGTATTGATGGCCAAGAACAAGACCATGGGATCGGTTGCGACCCCTGGCTTGGTGTTCAGGCGATCTAATTCCTGCATCGCCCGAATTCCAAATGGAGTAGCGGCGTTTCCGAGCCCCAGGACATTGGCGGAGAGGTTGAGGATCATCGCCCCCATCGCCGGGTGATTCGCTGGAACCTCCGGAAACAGCCGCACCATTAAGGGGCTGATGAGCCGTGCAATGATGCTGAGCAAGCCTCCGGCTTCGGCAACCTTCATCAAGCCCAGAAACAGTGCCATGATCCCAATGAGGCCGATCGCGAGCTCAACCGCGCCGGCGGCCGACTCGATCATGGCCTGGCTCAGCGCCGGCATGCCGGCGCCACCCCCCGTGATCTGACCCCAGGCCGCAAACCCGAAGGAGACAGCGACAATTGCAAAAAAGACGGTGTTCAAATACAGCGTTCCCTCAGGGAGCCCGTGGGGATCTCTCCGCCACGCCGCCACCATAGACCATCATGCCCGCCGCTGGCGTTCGGCTACAGCCACCACTCCCAGAGCCGCGTTATGGGTTCCTTGACTCGATCCCAGCGCGAGCGTACGCGTCACTGAGCTAAGTTGACTAGCTGCCATGCCCGCCTTTGTACCGGATCACGGGGCGGTTGTCCCGGTCCAGGGGCAATCGCTACGCATTCAAATCGATATCGCCGACGGCGACAGGGCGGTAATTGTGCGCTGGTTATCCCAGCGCCATCTTACTCTATAGGGATGAAACCCCGTTTCCTTCTTGAACTGCCTGAGCCCAGGGTATGACACGAAATAGCTGTCATGCTGCAGCCAATGTGGCACACTATGCAATTGACGAATTTTAACCATGTCAGTCAAGACACCCAACATCAAAAGAAACATGATGCCTTGTCTTAAGTCCGCGTAATGTCCAATGCAACGGTGCAAAACAAAAACCTCACCACAGAGGGTTCCATGTGCATAGGCCCTTAGTTCGTCATTGCAATTAAAAATGCCATAGAATTGCACGTTTTTTTCACAAAATTCCTGAACCCGGCGCCTATCCGCCAAATGGTCTTCAACTGGCCGATTCTGCCTAATCGGCGCCGACATGTTGATCGTGTACATGGCATCGAAAAAGTCTTTGCATAGTGCCATTTTCTCAACTCTGAATCCAGCTTTGAGTGCACGGTTTTTCTTCCGTCGGGCTTCATGAAAGCACTTACCTTGAAAAACCCCAGCGGGTTCTTCCGGAACTGACGACAGGGCAACCCCGAGAGTCTTTGTGCCTACGATGGGAAATTTTCGGTGTGGAGCTGAGAATCTCTGATAGATGAGGTTGGCCTCTCGCCCACCGAACATTGTTATTTCAGTCTTGCTACACGTCGCAATGCCGATGGATTTTTCGACGATAAACTGCCCTCCGATCGCGTCAGCAATCTTGTAGAAAGCTGTTTTCGGAACCTGGCTGAGGCTGCTAAGCATAGGCGCTTTTCCTTGTCCAACGTCTTGATTTTATGGATTGCTCAATGTAATAATAAGCTGGTGGGTCTGGGGCGGTAGCGAGCAAGCTTTTTGGGCGTTATAAAAAACTGCCACGGGGATCGCGTCCCTGTGCAAGTCCGGACCCACGTATGTAGTAGACTCATTCATGTCTATTTTGTTCCGCCGGGCCATCGTCGCTCGCTCAAGGCCCGATGGTTGCGCTCCATGGCGGATGCGCGGCCGCACTATAACGGCCCTTTTGCTCCGGCAAAACCGAGCTGACGCCAAGCCTCAAAAACCGCCACGGCAACGGCATTGGAGAGATTAAGGCTGCGGTTTCCCGCTACCATCGGCAGCCGCAACGTGACCTCTTGATCGAATGTTTCGAGCAGGCTCCGCGGCAGGCCGCGGCTCTCCGAACCGAACAGCAAGCCATCACCGGGCTGGTAATGGGCCGTATGGAACGAGCGCCGGGCGCTTGCGGCGAAGGCGAATAGGCGCGACAACGCTACCTTGCTGCAGAAAGCCGCATAGCTTGGATGTTCTTGGACACGAGCGTACTCCCGGTAGTCCAATCCCGCACGACGCAGCCGGCGGTCGTCCATCCGGAAGCCAAGCGGATGAATCAGATGCAGCTGCATGCCGGTGTTGGCACAGAGTCGAATCACATTGCCCGTGTTGGGCGGAATCTCGGGTTCGAACAAGACGACGTGCAGCAGGGTGGCCCGCACATTGCTAGGCCTGTGCTCCATCACACCCGCTGTCTTGACTTGCCGCCGGTGAGGCCGCCGGCAATGAGATGAGCGGTGCGCAGCGGCTCCGGTATCCGGCTGTGCAGGCAAAACCGCTCAAGCAACGCTTCAGCCTGCGCCAAGGTCAGACCCGCACGTTGGATGTGCACCTCTCCCAACGGCTGCATAGGCCCAAGCCGCTCGATCAAACGCCACTTGCGCTGCCCTCCAGCGACCCGGGTCAACAATGCTTCCCGAATGGCCCGCGTGCCGGGCCTGCGTCGAGCTACCACCAACACCGGGAGCATGAGCGATGCAGACAGGCGTGGCACATCGATCACATTGAAACCGCCCAGCGCCACCCCTTGCAGCAAAATGCCCTGCAGATGAGCCGCAAAGCGTGATTCGCGCACCATTCGCACTAACTCTCGCGTGGAGTTGGCGCCGTCGCGGCGAACGCGTCCAGTCAACACACCATCCAGCCGCGCTCCAGTGAAAACGGCGCCGACAACGGTTACATCGCCGCGGTGCCCGCTGGGGAACGGGGCGTCGTCAAAGCCGACTACATGTGACAGGCGGCTGCTCACCTTGCAGCCGCCTCCGCCGATAGGGATCAATAGGCAAATCCGTCATCGGGCGAACAATCGCTGCGGCGTCGACCACGCAGATTGCTCCTGCCAGCCTTGCCGCGACCTGGGGCGCGATTGCCCGACCATGCTATGCGGCCGGCCCGACTGCATCTCCACGGGCCACGGGTCGGGCCGGGTCTCTTATCCACTCGCTCCAGGAGCCAGGATAGAGTTTCATTCCATGCCATCCGGCATGCTCTAAGGCCAGTATATGGTGACAGGCCGTTACACCCGAGCCGCACATCGCAACTGATGCCGCGGCGCCGCCCGCCGGAAGCAGCTCGCGCCACTGCGCCCGCAACGATTGCGCATCGAGGAAGCCACCACCCCGCCCCAAATTGGTGGGGAACGGCCGATTATAGGCCCCCGGGATATGGCCGGCGACTGGATCGATGGGCTCCACATCGCCACGAAAGCGCTCGGCGACACGGGCATCGATGATTCGATAGCGCCCGCACTCCTGGCTGAGGGTTTCGCTGTCAATTACCGGCATTGCTCCTGCTCCGCCCTGAAAGCGGGCGGGCTGCCGACGCGGCTGATCACGGCTGATCGGATAGCCTATGAACTGCCAGGCGAGGAACCCCCCGTCGAGCACCGCTACGGCATCATGAGCCAGCCAGCGCAGCAACCACCACAAGCGGGCGGCAATTGCGCCCGGACCGGCATCGTAGACAACCACTTGGCTGGTGTCGCCGATGCCCTTGTACTCCAACCAACGCCTAAGGGCGGTGGCTTCGGGCAGAGGGTGACGACCGCTGCTCTGCGTGATGGGTCCAGCTAGATCCTCGTCGAGGTGCGCGTAGTGCGCTCCCGGGATGTGCGCGGCAGCATACGCGCGCCGCCCAGCCTCCCCATCGGTCAAATCGAACCGGCAGTCAACTATGCACCAATCGGGCTGACCGAGATGCTTGGCCAAACTCTTGGCCGGGATTAGCGTGCTCCAGGCCATGCTGGGCTCCGCTTACAGGTGAACACGATACAGGCTCATAGACATTGATCACGTTAAGGTTTCACCCGGCACGTAGCCGGTGGACGGAAACGAGCGCTACACCCGCGTAGCCGATGGTCGCACAAGCGCTCTGCCCCGCCAAGCCGCCACGGCGAAGGGCACCTAAAAAACCTTGGGGCCGCCAAAACCGAACGTGCCGAGCCTGAGGAAGTACAAAACGAGCTGCCACAGGCTGTAGCTCGCCTCGTTCTCGGCAAGTGAC
>JAKDMK010000038.1 GCA_030452365.1 Nitrococcus sp. | reverse complement strand
TAACCCACGCAACGACCTGCCGGAACTCATCACAGCGGAACCCGGCGTGTGATCTATGACCTACGTCTTGGTCGGACAGGCCACGCAGGTGTCGCTTTGCCTGTTCCCAGAAGAACCTTCAACAAGGGACGATGCAATGTGTAAGCCGATTCTTGCCATCGCGCTGGGCGCCGGGCTCGGGGGAGTTCTTCGATGGGGCCTTGGGCTCAAACTCAACAGCCTGTTCCCCACCGTGCCGCCCGGTACCTTGTCGGCCAACCTGATCGCCGGCTACATCGTTGGTTTTGCGGTCGCCTATTTCGCGCAGGTACCTGGCGTTGCGCCGGAGTGGCGGCTGTTCATTATCACCGGTCTATGCGGTGGACTTTCGACGTTCTCGACGTTCTCCGCCGAAGTGGTGACGCTCCTTCAGGGAGGACGGCTAGCATGGGCGATAGGCGCCATCAGCATTCACGTAGCCGGCTCACTGATTATGACGTTGGCGGGCATGGCCACATGGTATCGGATCAGCCCGTATTAAGGAGAGGCGAGATGAATGGCTACCAAATCACCTTCTTTACCCAGCAGGGCCGCCGCCATCGCGGCAAACCGATAGCCAATTGGCTCATTCATCTCGCTGACGAATTGGGTTTGCCAGGGGCTACCGTCATCCCCGCCAGCGAGGGTGTAGGGCACCACCATCGCATCCACTCGGCGCACTTTTTTGAGTTGGCTGATCAGCCAGTATCTATTGTGATCGTCGTCAGCGCGGAAGAGGCTGTCCGATTGTTTGAGCGGTTACGCGCTGAGGGGGTGCGGCTTTTCTATGTCAAGACCGCCGTCGAATTCGGCCTGCTGGGAGACGACAGTGAGGACGGCGTTAATCCTTAGGGCACACCGCTATATCTACGGTCTGCAGGCCTTCCCAGCAAAAAACACATGCTCGCGCGTGTAGCGCCGGGGGAAGGGCCGCACCGGCACACCCCGCCGGTTATGAATGCGTCCGTGCTGGACGTCCTCCGCTCAGAGTCATTTGTCATTGGAAAGGCCGCGCGCTTTGACCCAAAAGGCAAACTGGCTATAATCGACTACCCTTAGTTAGGGGCAGAAACCGCCTAGAGCACCATTTGGGGCGTAATCAAGCGTTCCTTTTCGCCCGTGATCCATAGACCCATCATAATAGTCCGATTGTGTTTCGCGGCATGGTAAAGCAAGCGATAGTCCCTGGTACTCGGGAAGAGAATCAAACCGATCGTGCTGGGTTGAGCGGGGAGTGTCCTATCCGGGCCTGTGTGCGTGAGGCGCTCGGTGACTACTTCCGCCTGCTTGATGGCTGTCAGTGCAGCGGCCTCTATAAGATGGTTCTCACCGAGGTCGAGATCCCGCTGCTCGAAGCGGTGATGCAGATCTGTTCAGGCAATCAGACCAAGGCGGCCGAAATGCTGGGCATCAATCGCAGCACATTGCGCAAGAAGCTCCAGCACTATGGGCTCGATCATTAATCTTGCCGCCATGGCGCAGTGCTTTGCCTCGCCGTATGCCTTGATGACCACCAGATTTTAGCGCGACCAATCATTGCGTTAGCAGGCAGCCAGGAAATCCGCGAAATGTCAGTAGATCCTCTGCTCTGTCCGGTGCGACGGGCGCTTATCAGTGTCTCGGATAAGACCGGCATTGTCGATTTCGCCGGCGCGCTGGCCGCGCGTGGGGTGGAGATACTCTCTACCGGCGGTACAGCTCGGCAGTTGCGCGAATCCGCGCTGCCGGTAGTGGATGTCTCGACCTATACCGGTTTTCCCGAGATCATGGACGGGAGAGTAAAGACCCTGCATCCGATGGTGCATGCGGCCTTGCTCGGGCGGCGTGGGACAGATGACGCGCTTATGCAGGCGCATGGGATCCGGCCGATCGATCTGCTGGTGGTCAATTTGTATCCATTCGAGAGGATCGTGGTCAAACCCGATTGCGCTAAGGAGGAGGCCCTTGCGAACATTGACATCGGTGGGGTCGCGATGCTGCGTGCCGCGGCGAAGAACTATGCCGCGGTCGCCGTGGTGACGACCGCGGCCGATTATCCCCGAGTGCTCGAGGAGTTGGACGAGCACGGTGGGTTGACCGAAGTTACCCGCAAGAGGCTGGCCGCCCGGGCTTTTGTGCAGACCGCGCATTACGATGCCGCCATCGCGCATTATTTCATGGCTAAGATTGCGCATGAGCAGGGCAGCGAGCTCCCGCAGACGTTCAGCCTGCCGTTGAATAGGACGCATGCCTTGCGTTATGGGGAGAACCCTCATCAGCGGGCGGCCTTCTTCCAGCAGCCGGGGGCGCGCGAGCGCTCGGTGGCGAGCGCCGCTCAGCTGCAGGGCAAGACGCTTTCGTTCAATAATATCGTGGATACGGACACGGCCTTGGAGTGTGTTCGCGCCTTTGACCGGCCGGCCTGTGTCATCGTCAAACACGCCAACCCCTGCGGGGTGGCCATGGCGGACTCGCTGCTCGAGGCCTACGATCTGGCCTATCAGACGGACCCCACCTCAGCCTTCGGCGGCATCATCGCCGTCAATCGGCCGCTCGATGCGATGACCGCCGAAGCGATTGTCAAGCGCCAGTTCGTTGAGGTGATCATCGCGCCGAGCATCGACAATGAGGCTTTGGCGCGCACCGCGATCCGGAAGAATATACGGGTGCTTGCCTATGGGCCGTGGGACGCCGAGGTGGATCACGGCTATGACCTCAAACGCGTGCGTGGCGGCTTCCTGATTCAGGATATCGACGCTGCGATTCTCCCGGCCGGCGGTGAGCTGCGCCCGGTCGGCCGCCGGGCTCCCGATACGAGCGAGCTAAACGATTTACTGTTTGCCTGGAAGGTCGCCAAGTTCGTTAAATCCAATGCCATCGTCTACGCCCGCGATGGCCGCACATTGGGTATCGGCGCCGGGCAGATGAGCCGGGTGGATAGTGCGCGAATCGGCGCTCGCAAGGCGACGGAAGTTGGCCTTGGCCTCGACGGCGCCGCACTGGCCTCGGATGCATTCTTCCCTTTCCGTGATGCCATCGATCATGCCGCTGCAGCCGGTGTCAAGGCCATCGTTCAGCCCGGGGGCTCAGTGCGCGACGACGAAGTCATCGCCGCCGCGGACGAGCACGGGATCGCCATGGTATTCGCGGGCATGCGGCATTTTCGGCACTGATCCTATGGTCGCTACGGGATCCCGCGGGCCGCAGAGCATTTCCGTACGCCGCCGGGAGGAGTGGGAGCAAAGCCATGAAGGTTCTGGTCATAGGCAGCGGCGCACGTGAGCACGCGCTTGCGTGGGCGGCGGCGCGCTCGGCTAGTGTCGATCTCGTCTACGTTGCTCCGGGTAATGCCGGAACTCGGCAGGAGCCGAAGGTCCAGAATGTCGCGGTCGGGGCCGAGGACGTCCCGGCGCTGGTGGATTTTGCGCGCCAGTATGAAGTTGACCTGACCATTGCAGGTCCCGAAGGCCCTCTGCTGATGGGGGTGGTCGACGCCTTCAATGCCGCCGGATTGCGCTGTTTTGGCCCGAGCCGAGGCGCCGCTGAGCTCGAGGGCTCCAAAGCCTTCTGCAAGGATTTCCTCGTTCGCCATTGCATACCAACCGCCGAGTATCGGGTATTCACGGATCCGGACGCGGCGCGTGATTACATACGCGAGCGGGGGGCGCCAATCGTGGTGAAAGTGGACGGCCTCGCCGCAGGCAAGGGCGTGACCGTCGCCATGAGCTTGGACGAGGCTCTGCAGGCCGTGCAATCGGCTCTGGTTGACAAGGTTTTTGGTGCCGCCGGTGAGCGAGTCGTCGTGGAAGAATATCTGCAGGGCGAGGAGGCGAGTTTCATGGTTCTGGCCGACGGCGAAAAGGCGCTGCCGCTGGCCTCAAGCCAGGACCATAAGGCCCGCGACGATGGCGAGAGGGGGCCGAACACCGGCGGTATGGGTGCCTATTCACCGGCTGCGCTGGTGAGCGCATCGCGCCAGCGGCGCATCATGAAAGAGATCATTGGGCCCACCATCGCGGGGATGGCAAAAGACGGCCGGCGTTATGTCGGTTTTCTCTACGCGGGTCTGATGATTACCGCGGATGGCTCAGCCAAGGTGCTCGAGTTCAATGTCCGCTTGGGTGATCCTGAGGCCCAGCCTGTTCTGATGCGGCTCAAATCCGACCTGATCCAACTGTGCGACGCCGCGCTCGCCGGGCGTTTGGATCGATGCGTGGCCGATTGGGACGAGCGCGCCTGCCTCGCCGTGGTGATGGCATCCGGCGGTTATCCTGGTACCTTCAGCAAGGGACACGTTATCACGGGGCTGCCAGCAGTCGAGCAAGCGAGCTGCAAGGTATTCCATGCAGGGACCGCCTTTGATGAGCAGGGCAACATTATCAATACTGGCGGGCGGGTGCTTTCGGTGTGCGCGCTCGGGGAGACAGTGGCACTGGCTCAGGTCCCGGCGTACGAGCTAGTGCGAAGCATTCATTGGGATGACGTTTACTATCGTAGCGATATCGGTTATCGGGCGGTGGAGCGGGAGCGCAGGCGAGGCTTGCATAGGGAGATGAATCAGGATGATGCTCAAAGATGATCGACAGGTGGCGCTTAACGAGCTAGTGGCTCACTGCGAGGCCACCGCACGGCGTTATCGCCATGCGGCTGATATTCTTGCCGGAACGGGTGGCGAAGCCGCCTTGCGGCGATTTGCGGCTGAGCGCGACGGTCTGACCCAGCGCTTGCGTTACCAGGTACGTCGACTCGGGGACTTGCCCGATACCGCGGATGTCAACCGCGATACGCTTCAGATTTTGGACGAAAGTGTCATGGCGCGCTTGGCCGCTCGGGGCGCGACGGCCGTATTGCGTGAGCGAATCGACGATGAGCAGCGAATAATGGCATTGGCCAATGCCGCGCTTGCCGAAGGGCTACCCGAGGCGGTACGCCACATCCTGGAGGTGGCCCGCGAGGACGCGCGGCGCACGATCGACGTACTCGCGCAGGAATCAGATCGCGCGGCGGCTCAGCGTAACTGATGCGGCTGACGCACCTCCCGCTGTTGGACGCCGAGCAGCAATCCCAGGTCGTGCTTGGGCCCCAGCAGATCATGCAGGGTGTACTGGGAGAGCACGCTAAAGAACGCGTCCAAGGCTTCGCCGAGCACGTCTTTGAGCACGCAGGACGGGGTGATGCTGCAATGCCCGTTTGTTGCGAAGCACTCGACGATGGCTAGATCGCTCTCGGTATCCCGAACCAATCGGCCGAGATTTATCTGCTCGGGTGCAAGACGTAAATGCATACCGCC
This sequence comes from Nitrococcus sp., assembly GCA_030452365.1. GTDB lineage: Bacteria > Pseudomonadota > Gammaproteobacteria > Nitrococcales > Nitrococcaceae > Nitrococcus. Next base: position 6,508 of record JAKDMK010000038.1, on the reverse strand, counting down.
GTTTTTGCCCCGAATAGTCTCAATATAGCCGAGACGATTGAGCTCATAGGCGACCTTCATGAGGTGGTTCTTCGAGATGTCGTAGCGCTCGGCGATCTCCTTGATCGTGGCCAGCTCATCTCCCTTGACACCGAGATACATCAATACCCGCAGACAATAGTCGGTATATCGGGTCAGTCTCATGGCGTTTCTTCCAGGCGTGTTCAGCCGGGCCTGCTTACACGGCCTGCCCGCGGCCAAAACCGCCGGTAATGCGGTGACTTACAGCTACTCCGAACACGAGCCATCTTTTGCATCGCGGCGCGCTTGCCATGCCTGCATGGATGACATCGGTTACACATTAAACATGCATTGAACAGACTAGTCCATCTGGGTCCTATTCGTATAGGGTGCAAGGTACGGTTCATCTACCTACGATCTTGGCCCGCATGTGCTCAATCAAGCCGGCCACCCTGTAGAAACAGGATGATGCTGGAGAAATCGCGCCCGCCATTGCCGTTGGCGCAATGCATAGTGTAGAGGCTGCGCGCCATCGAGCCCAGGGGTGTCGAGGTGCCGGAGGCGAGGGCGGCGTTCATTGCCAGCATGAGATCCTTGGCCATGAGGTCGCCGAGGAAACCACCCTCATAACCGCGGGCGGCGGGAGCGTTTGCCATTACCCCTGGAAATGGGTTGTAGACCTGCAATACCCAGTTGTTGCCGGAGCTCGACTTCATGATCTCCGAGACTACAGCCGGATCCAGGCCATGGGCCACTGCCAGGTTCAGCGCTTCGCACGTGCCGATCATTAAGACTCCGAGCAGCATGTTGTTGCACATTTTGCCAAGTTGCCCGGCACCGTGGCCGCCGGCGTGCAAGACGCTCCTCCCCATCGACTCTAGAATCGGGCGGGCGGTTTCAAGCGGCTCCGCCTCGCCACCGACGATGAAAGTCAGGGTAGCGGCCGTCGCGCCGGCGACGCCGCCAGAGACGGGTGCATCGAGAAAGGGGAGATCAAGGGCGAGGGCCGCTTGGGCAACGGCGCGGGCATCTTCAGCGGCGATCGTGCTGCAGTCGATCAGCAACGTCCCGGCACTTGCACTCGTGAGTACCTGGCCGGAGCCGATGTAAAGGTCGCGGACCTGTTTGCCGGTCTGCAGCATCGATATGACTACCGTGGCATTTTCCACGGCTTCGGCCGCGGAATCGGCCGCGAAAGCGCCCGCGTCGGCGAGCTTTTGTCTGGCCTCGGGAACAAGATCAAACACCACCAACTCGTGCCCGGCTTTGAGCAGATTGCTGGCCATCGGCGCACCCATATTGCCGAGGCCGATGAACGCGATTTTTGCCATGGCTGCACCTCCGCCGCACAGGCCGTGCCTGCGCAACCGCGCGTGTGAATGGGCGATTCTGATGGCATGACGCGTAATTGGGGGTAGGGACGCTGAGCGCCGAGAAAGACGGGGGAAGCTGCTGTGCCTCCCCCAACCACGGTTCTCTGCCCGTTAATAGCGCAGTCCGTTTCAAGCACTGGATAGCCGACTCCGCCCTATGGACGCGCCAGAGACTAGGTGCCAGCCGCAGCCGCGACGTCCCTGTCGCTGATCGGGGGTCGTTACGGGTTGTTGCCCAACGGCTGCGGCTTCAACGGTGCGAAGCGGATGTCAACAGACCCTAGTATTGACTATGACCCGCGGGCTGCGCGGCAAGTTCCATTACCGAGCAATTTCACCCGCTGCGCTACACTGCATGCGGCTTTGCAGAAATAAGGAGCAGCTGTCGCCGGCGTCTAGCGCAGGCTGATAATGGGCCAGGCGTGCTGTACGGCATGCTGGTGTAGCTCTGGATTCGGATCGACCGCGATCGGGTGACAGACACGCTCCAGTAACGGGATGTCGTTATGCGAATCACTGTAGTAGTAGCTACCGGAGAGTGCGTGCCCGGTCTGCTCCAACCAGACTTCCAAGGCCTTGATTTTGCCTTCACGGAAGGTCGGAATGCCTATGATCGCGCCCGTGTAGCGCGCACCGACCATCTCCGGATCGGTAGCGAGCAGATGCTCGATTCCGAACAGAGCCGCGATTGGCTCCGCCAAGAATCGATTGGTAGCGGTTATCATAAGCAATGTGTCCCCGCGACCGCGGTGTGATTCCACCAGGTCGCGGCCTTGATCCAGGACGATCGGACGAATGTGCTCGTCGATGAACTGCGCCCGCCAAACCCGCAACTGTCGCGGCTCATGCTGAGTCAGGGGTTTCAGCGCAAAGCGCAGATACGCATGGATATCCAAAGTGCCTGCCTGATAGGCCCGATAGAAGCGTTCATTGGCCGCAGCATACTCGGCGCCATCGACGATGCTTCTGTCCACCAGAAAACGACCCCAGAGATAGTCGCTGTCGCCGCCAATCAGGGTATTATCGAGATCGAACATGGCGAGCGCCAAGAGGAACCTCCGACTATGGATTAGCTACCGCAGGCGCCCATGGTATAGGAAGTAACAGGCTAGTGGATCGCGATTTGGCGCCAATCATGCGCTTGTGGAAGAATATCGTTAATACTCTCAGTACTATTGCTATACTATTAAGTGATTGATTCAGACGGATTTCGGTTCAACGTAGGGATTATCCTGAGCAATGCCGCAGGATGGGTTTTTTGGGCCCGTCGGGTCGGGCAGGACGCTTGGCAGTTTCCGCAGGGGGGTATCAATAAGCATGAGACACCCATTGACGCGCTCTATCGTGAGCTCGACGAGGAGATTGGGCTCGAACCCAGGCATGTAGAAGTGCTCGGCCGGACCGAAGGTTGGCTGCGCTATCGACTACCACGCCATCTAATCCATCGCCGCCGCCGTCCGGTCTGCGTCGGTCAGAAGCAGGTATGGTTTATGCTACGCCTGACAGGTTCGGAGGAGGTTGTGCGATTGGATGCTTGCGCGCAGCCGGAGTTTGATAATTGGCGTTGGGTACACTATTGGCAGCCAGTGGATGAGGTGATCTTCTTTAAGCGGCGTGTCTACGATCAGGCACTAACACAGCTAGCACCGCTGCTATTTCCCCAAGGGCCGCCACGGCGGCCGCAACCACGCTCCCGGCTGCGGCATCCTTATAGTCGGCATTACCGAGCACGACAACCTGGACCGCGCATAAGGCGGACCTGAATGCTCGAGATCCTATACCGCATTGTCCAGAAGGTGAACGCGGCCAGAGACCTGGATCAGGCGCTCAAGATCATTGTTGATCGGGTGGCGGCTGCGACGGCCTCTGACGTGTGCTCGGTCTATCTCGTTGCGGAAGATCACGCTAACTTGATGCTCATGGCCACGCGTGGCCTCAACCCGGAAGCAGTAGGACGGGTGCGGTTGCGGCTCGATGAAGGCTTGGTGGGCTTGGTTGCCGAGCGCGAGGAGCCGATCAATTTGGGCGATCCCGAGCGGCATCCCCGCTTCCGCTACGTTCCGGAGACAGGCGAGGAGCGCTTCCATGCCTTTCTCGGCGTGCCCGTCATTCATTATCGCCAACTGTTGGGCGTGTTAGTTGTCCAGCGCCATGAGCATCGTCGTTTTGATGACGACGAGGTCGCCTTCATGGTGACCATGGCGGCACAGCTTGCCGGTGTGATCGCCCACGCGCAGGCGGTGGGCAGTATCGATGCCCTGCATTCCGGACGCCGTGCGGGGCGCAATCAGCGCTTGGCTGGAGTGCCGGGCGCGACCGGAGTTGCCATCGGCATTGGCCGGGTGATCTACGCGCCAGCTGATTTTGCCGCGGTTCCAGACCGCGCTCCGGAGAACGTTGAGATCGAGGAGGAAACGTTCCTCGGTGCCGTACGCTCGGTGCGTGCCGAGCTTGCGAAGCTTTCGCAACGGTTATCCGGAAGCGTGCCGGATAATGAGCATATGCTCTTCGAAGTCTATATCCACATTCTGGACGGCAATACGTTGGTGGAGGAGACCCTGCGTCGTATCCGGGCTGGTCAATGGGCGGTAGGGGCGGTGCGCGATACCATCGCCGAGCAGGTACGTCTATTTGACGAAATGGAGGATTCCTACCTGCGCGAGCGTGCGAGCGACATCCGAGAGATCGGGCGGCGACTGCTGATGCGGCTTTCGGCGGCGAACGAGGACACGCGCAACATACCGGAGAAGACCATTCTGGTCGGCCATGAGATCAATGCCACCCAGCTTGTCGAGATCCCACGCGACAAGCTGGCCGGAATGGTTGCTGCAACCGGCTCGGTAAACTCGCACGTGGCGATCTTGGCGCGCGCCTTGGGCATTCCGGCGGTAATGGGAGTGGCCGACCTCGACGCGGCTCAGCTAGAGGGTTGCGAACTGATCGTCGATGGCTACGCCGGGCGCGTGTACGCGCAACCCGCGCGAGCGGTGCGGCGGGAATATCGGCGCATGATGCGTGAGGATGCGCAGATTTCCGATCGCCTCAAAGAGTTCCAATCGCTGCCGGCCGAGACGTTGGATGGCGTCAGCATCCGTCTCTACGTCAACACCGGCTTGATTTCGGACGTCAGCTCCTCATTGGAGATCGGCTGCGATGGAGTGGGTCTTCACCGTACCGAGTTCCCTTTCATGATCCGCGATCATTTCCCAGGCGAAGAGGAGCAGGTTCGGCTCTATCGCGAGGTACTAGAGGCTTATGCGCCTCGGTCGGTTACCCTGCGCACGCTCGATATAGGGGGGGATAAGATGCTGGCTTATTTCCCTATCGACGATGAAGACCCGTTACTCGGATGGCGCGGCATTCGGGTGACGTTGGATCATCCGGAAATCTTTCTGACCCAGCTGCGGGCTATGCTCAGAGCCGATATCGGTTTGGGCAATTTGCAGATTATGTTTCCTATGATCAGCCGCTTAGAGGAGGCGGAAGAGGCGGTGAGGCTGGTGCAGCGCGCACGCAAGCAGTTGCACGAGGACGGCTTGGAAGTCAACGATCCGAAGCTTGGCGCTATGATCGAGGTGCCGGCGGCCGTCTATCAGGCGAGCAGCCTGGCTCGGCGACTCGACTTTCTGTCTATCGGCAGCAATGATCTGGCGCAGTATCTCCTTGCCGTTGACCGCAACAACCCTCGGGTCGCAGCACTCTACGATGAATTGCATCCCGCGGTGCTGCGGGCGGTAAGCTCGGTAGCCGACAGTGGCGGTCGGGCCAAGGTGCCGGTCTACGTGTGTGGTGAAATGGCGGCGAATCCAGCTATTGCGCTCTTGCTACTCGCCATGCGGGTGAATGGTTTGAGCATGAGCAGCGTCAACTTGCTGCGCGTAAAATGGGTTATTCGCAGCTTCAGCTTCCGCGAGGCCAGGGAGCTTCTGGAGCAGGCGGTTAGCATGGAGTATGCGGAAGAGGTGCACACCCTGGTTCGTAACGCATTGGAAAGCAAGGACCTGGGCCGGCTGATGCGGCCGGTCAAGTAGGCATTTTGGTAACAGATGCAAATAATAATGCATGTTGTTTGACATTGTGTTCAGATGTGGCTAGGCTGTTCATGCAAGGACATGGAGAGCAAAAGCATGTACGTTTGCATCTGCCGCGCCGTTACCGAAGAGGACATTCGCGCCACGCTCGACGATGGCGCCTGCTCTATGCGGGAGCTGCGCCAACGTCTTGGCGTATGCTGCGGCTGTTGCAAGTGCGCGCCACACGTACGCAAGCTGCTCGTTGAGCACCGCAAACTGCAGGCTCCGTCAATGAATCTAATAGCCGTTGAGCCCGCTTGAGGCGCTGAGCGCTTCGACCCCGCTTGGTAGCTATACACACGCTCATCATTCGCGATCCGCCCCAGGATATTCCTCATCGAAATCCCGGCCCAGCGCTTGGCAGCCGGGCTTGGGGATCACGCTCATCCTGTCGTACTCGTTACCCAAGCGTAAGTATACGATTTGCTCGACTCCACCCAGTGTTTCCAGTAGCCGCTGGCGGCAACTCCATGCGCTGCCGGGTGGCCCGCAGCCGCGCCGATTTGAGTTGGCCTTGAGCGCAACGGTATTGTTCCGCATTGTCGTCAGGGTGGGTAACAGGCGAGTGACTATGCTAGCTCTGAGCGCGCAACCGCACTATCCGGCATCTCAAAGGGGCTTCACGACTACGAGTATGACGATAGCGATCAACCCCACGACCGGTAGCTCGTTGAACCAACGGTACCAGACATGACTGCGGGTATTCTGATCGTCCCGGAACCTATGCAGCAGCTTACCGCAATAGACATGGTAGCCGATGAGGAGAGCGACGAGCACAAGCTTTAGATGAAGCCAGCCCTGAGCGAGCCAAGCGGGTGAGAGATAGAGCAGCCAACCGCCGAAGATCACTGTCAGCGCGCCGCTTGGAGTCATTATCCCCCGGTAGAGCTTGCGTTCCATGACCTTAAAGCGCTCCCGGCTGGAAGCATCCGTTGCCATGGCGTGGTAGACGAACAGGCGCGGTAGATAGAATAACCCCGCGAACCAGGCAATAACAAAAATGATATGAAAGGCTTTAATCCAGAGATACAGCATCTGTTCTCGTACCCGGGCCTGTTGACA
>JAKDMK010000223.1 GCA_030452365.1 Nitrococcus sp. | reverse complement strand
AGCCCATCGAGCCGACTGTTCCACAACGTGCTTTATCTGGATGTCGAGGCCATCCCGGAGTTCGATGAATGTGCCGCCGCGCGCGAGCTCATCGCCGCACCTCAATACCAAGCTCGGATCGCCGCCCTGAAAGATGCGCCGTTTGTGGACTATCCCGCGGTGTGGAAGCTCAAGCGGGAGGTTCTCGATCGGCTCTACGCCGACTTTCGGCAGCGGCATCTGCTCGCTGGCAGCGAACGCGGCCAAGCCTTTCGCGCCTTCCAGGCCGCCGGCGGCGACGCTCTGGAACGATTCGCGCGTTATGAAGCTTTACAGACACATTTTCAGCAACAGGATCCCGCGATCTGGGGCTGGCCCGTCTGGCCGCGGGCCTATCGAGATCCACGCACCCCCGCGGTCGAGGAGTTCGCCCAACGCCGGCGCGAGCGGGTGGAGTTCTTTCAATACCTGCAGTGGCAGGCCGATGCCCAGCTAGCGGCGGCGTCCCGGCATGCCGATGAGCTTGGGCTGGCGGTAGGGCTGTATCAGGATCTCGCCGTCAGCATCGATCGGGCAGGTGCCGATAGCTGGTCCGAGCAGGCCTTGTACGCGGCTGAGGTCAGCATCGGCGCGCCACCCGATGACTTCAACCTGAAAGGCCAGAACTGGGGCCACCCCCGATGGTACCCGAGCGCCTGCGCGAGTGGGCTTACGCCCCATTCATCGCAATGCTCCGCCAGAACATGCGCCATGCGGGAGCGCTGCGTATCGATCACGTGATGGCGCTCATGCGCCTGTACTGGGTGCCGCCGGGAACAACCGCGGCCGAGGGCGCCTATGTGCATTATCCGGTAGACGATCTGCTCGGGATCCTTGCACTCGAGAGTCAGCGCAACCGCTGCCTCGTCATCGGCGAGGATTTGGGCACCCTGCCGGAGACCCTGCGCGAGACCCTAGGCCCGCTCGGCGTTTTGTCCTATCGCATCTTGTATTTCGAGCACAACGAATCCGGTGAGTTTATCCCCCCCAGGCAATATCCCGAACAGGCCCTGGTGGCAATTACCACGCATGATCTCCCCACGCTCGCCGGCTTTTGGCTCGGCCATGACCTTGCGTTACGCAAGCAGTTCAATCTTTTCCCGACCGATCAGCAGCGCCAGGAGCAAATCGTCGGTCGCGCTCAGGATCGGGCGCGCCTACTGCTTGCGCTGCAGCGCGAAGGCCTGCTTCCAGAGGAGCTCAACGAGGAGCCGCTGTTGGTCCCGGAGATGACCGACGCGCTCATGCGCGCGATCCATTGTTTCATGGCACGCACACCCGCCCGCATTATGGCGTTTCAGCCCGAAGATGTATTCGGCTGCGTGGAACAGAACAATCTGCCTGGAACTGTGGATGAGTATCCGAACTGGCGCCGCCGGCTCCCGGTCCCGATCGAGGCCTGGTCGAAAGACGCACGCTTCATCGAGCTCTGTGAGGCGCTGCGCCGCGAGCGCCCGCCGGCGCCGTAGCCTGCTGCGACGCTCGTTGCTTGGGCACCGAGGAGCTGCGCGGCAACCGATGACGCCGCGCGTGGAGGAGCGGCTGCGCGCGAAGGAGGTCTGCAAACGCCGTCTTGCGCGACTGTGCCGGCGCGTACCTGCGGTGTTCTGCCCCTATGCACTATTTTTCTCATTCTCCGCCAACACAACGATCCGGTCTTTTGGATCGAAGCTCACGCTCTTTGATTTGGGTGGGTTGACGGCTACGCCGTAGGCTTGGCTGGCATCGCCTGCCAGACTCACTTTGCGATAACCCAACGCGATCTCACCGCGCCGCCGGGCCGCTTCCACGACGGTATAGAAGTTTACCGGCACCCCGGGCTTCACGTATTCATCGGCATACTTCAGATAGAGTTCCACGCCTTCGGGGTCGAACAGGTCTTGAAAGACCGCCATCAGGTCTTTGTTCTCGGAGACCTGCGAGATCATCAGGCTAATGAGCTTGTCGCTAACGATAAAGTCGTCGGCGCGGGCCACCTCGGCCAACTTGCGATTACGCATGTCCAGCATCTCGCTGACGATGGCGATGGGCTGCCCCTGCTTCTCGCTGATGTCGCGCAGGTGCAGCAGCGTGATCAGCGTTTGCGCGTCGGCTTGCTGATTCTCCAGCGTATCCGAGTAGCTCAGGGTGATGATGTGATCGTAAGCGCACACGCTCAGCGAATCCAGCAGGCGGCGGTCGGTAATATGGCCGTTCTGAAAGATCACGCGCTGGTTGGCGAGGCTCGCTGAGTTCATGCTGGCCTGTTCCTCAGCGCCTTCGCTGTCTGCCACGACGGTTACTTCCGATCCGGGCGCAACATAATGATCCAACTCGCGGATAATCTCGATGCCGCGTGTGTTCCAACCGAGAATGAGCGTACGCTCCGGCTTGGCTTCGCGCTGAGCGCCATCCACAATCGCGCTTGCGTCAATGCCCAGATCACTGCGACCCGACAGCCTAATCGTGTCGTCGTCCTGTGAGACGGCTACGAGTTCGTCGCCGCGCTGAATCAGGGTGTCCATCGGCGGGCTGAGAGCAACCCGCCCATCGGCGAAGCGCATCCCCAACACCGCCGAGTCCTCGTAAGCCAACAACGCATCGGCAAAGGGCTTACCGACCAGTCCGGGTTCTTCGTGGAAGTAAATCTCTCCCCCGCCGAAGTCGAGAAGCTCCAGGTAGACCACCGAGAGACCCGATTGGCGACAGGTTTGCACCGTCACGCGCGAGATGAACTCATCGACCTTGATCAACTGCGCCTCGTTGTTGGCGACCATCTGCGCGACCTCGAAGTTCGCAGGGTCGCGGATTTCCGCCGTGATGTGATACGGGCGCTCAGGCCGATTTGGGCTGTTGACCAGCGCCAGCATGGTCTTGATCACGAGCGAGTCAGGGTCGTCGGCTTCTGAGGCCAGGATGATGATGGAGCGCGCATCCTGCGGGTTGACGATCTGCAAATCGGAGAGATCATAAGGGCTTCCGGTGCGGCAGACGATGCGGGTCGTCTTCGTATCCTCGATCCGCGCCCGAATCTCGTCTTCCATCTCTACTTTGTCTTTTTCCGCCAAAATCGCGATCACGGCTTTAGGGCGGTTGACGTTGGCAGTGACCAACTCTGAGATGACCGCGAATATCTGCGGCGACCAGCCCAGAATGACTGTGTGATCGGTTTCGACCACGAACGAGCGCCCTTTGCGAAGCTCGTCGAGTTTCTCCTCGATGCCGCTGGTCAGCACGCCAATCAGGGTTGCCACGATGAAGATGCCGCCGAATGTGAGCAACAGCATCAGAATGCGGAACCCCCATCCCTCGTCGCCGCCCACCGCGCCCGCATCGAGGGCGCGCATCAGGCTTTGCCACAGCATCTCGAAGAAATTGTCAGTCGGCGCTTGCCCCAGTGCCATGGTAATGATTGAAAACACCAGGATTAACGCAAATGATAGGATCGCAAGCCAGCTAATCAGGGCGATGGAGCCTGCCGACATCGTATTATCGAAGGCATAACGTAAGCGTTGAGAAAAGGTTGCGCGTCGCATAGATCGGTTTATGTCTCCAATGCGGCATTCAAATTAGCCGAGATTAAGGCCACAAGTAAGGTGAGTTTGTAAAGGCCTATCCTCATATGGCCGCCTCAATCCTGCGCCATGCGAACAAAGGGGGAAACCGTGAAAGGCACGTCCGCGGATTACCACGGCAACAGTGATCAGCACACCCGCATCGTCGCAACGGTCGGTCCCCCCTGCCGCGACAGAGACACGCTCAGACGTCTGATCGGCGCCGGCGCCGATGTGTTCCGGCTCAACATGAGCCACGGCAGTCACGCCGAGCACGCCGCGGTCATCACCACGCTGCGCGCACTGGAAGATGAGGTGGAGCGCCCGCTTGCCATTCTGCTCGATCTGTGCGGGCCGAAGCTGCGGCTGGGCCGCTTCGAGGGCGGCGAAGTTGCCGTGAGCGCCGGCCAGCGCCTCACGCTCGTCTATGCCGATGGCCCGGTCGGCGGCGGCCAAGTGCCGGTTCCGGCGCGCGCGGTGTTTGCCGCTCTGCGCCCGGACACCCGTTTGTTGGTGGACGACGGGCGGCTCACCCTGCACGTAGAGTCCGTCGAGGCGGAGCGGGCAACGGTGTGGGCGGAAACCGACGGCCGCCTGGCCGATCACAAGGGGCTAAACCTGCCTGACGTCACCCTGCCGGTGCCCGCGCTTACCGAGAAAGACCAGCGCGCCCTCGCCTTCGGCCTGGAGCAGGGCGTCGACTGGGTGGCGTTGTCCTTCGTGCAGAAGCCCGAGGATCTGGAGACGCTGCGCGAGCGCGTCGGCAAGCGGGCCGGCATCATCGCCAAGCTGGAAAAACCCGCGGCGCTCGATGCGCTGGAGGCAGTGGTGGAGGCCTGCGACGCCGTAATGGTTGCACGTGGCGACTTGGGTGTGGAGATCCCGCCGGAGGATGTGCCGGTGGCTCAGCGCCGAATCGTGCGTCTGTGCCGCGAGCGCGGCCGGCCGGTGATCGTCGCCACGCAGATGCTCGATTCCATGATGGCGGCACCGCGGCCGACTCGGGCGGAGGCCTCCGACGTCGCCAATGCCGTCTACGAAGGCGTCGACGCGGTCATGCTCTCCGGCGAGACCGCCGCCGGCAAATACCCGGTAGAGGCAGTACAGATGATGGCCCGCATCATCGCCCGCGTGGAAGCGGACCCGCGCTTCTGGCACGCCCTCGATGCAGATCGCCCTCAGCCTTCGGCCACCGATTCGGATGCCATCTGCTTCGCGGTACGCGGAATCGTTCAGGTGCTTCGGCTTGCCTGCTGCGTGGCCTGGACCGACTCCGGGTTCACTGCCCTGCGGATCGCCCGCGAACGCCCCGTATGCCCGATACTCTGCCTTACGCCGAACCCAACGACAGCCCGGCCCATGGTCCTAGTCT
>JAKDMK010000222.1 GCA_030452365.1 Nitrococcus sp. | reverse complement strand
CAGACTCAGCGCGACCCGTGCATCGCCGTCCGCTGCTTGGATCAGCAACGATCGGGCCGCGGCCGTGAGGGCAAGCCCTTTGGCGCCGAGACCGCACTCGCTGTCTGCTAGCGCCCGATCGATGAGTTGGCCGAGCGCCGCCTCATCCAGCGGACGCAGCACGTAGGTACGCAGGCGTGAGAGCAACGCATTGTTGAGCTCGAAGGATGGGTTCTCGGTAGTGGCGCCGATGAATACGACGGTACCATCCTCGATGAAGGGCAAAAAGGCATCCTGCTGAGCCTTGTTGAAGCGATGGACCTCATCGACGAAGAGGATCGTCTGGCGCCCGCGCGAGCGATTCGCCCGCCCGGTGGCGCTCGCCTGACGGATGTCTTTGACACCCGCCATGACCGCTGAGAGCGCCAGGAACTCGGCATCGGCGGACGCGGCAATGATCCGCGCCAGAGTAGTCTTGCCGGTTCCAGGTGGCCCCCAGAACACCATGGAATGCGCCCGACCCGCCTCAATGACCACACGCAAGGGCCTACCCGCATCCAGCAGGTGAGGTTGGCCCACGAACTCCGCGAAAAGCCGCGGGCGTATGCGATCCGCTAGCGGGCGCGTCCAGTCGGTCATTGCCGCGCCGTGGCCTTGGGCCCCGGGCCAATCACGTCCACTCCATCCGGCGCGGTGAAGCGGAAACGCTGTGGATCGAGTGGCGGATTGCGCTCCAAATCGCGCAGCTCGAGGCGGGTCGTCTGGTCAAGACCGCTTTCGACCACGACCACGTCCGGCACGCCTTGCGCAATATGCAACCGCACCTGCTGAAAACCCCATTCGCCGCTCTTGGGCTGCAAACGGATCCAGCCGCCACCGAGCTCCTTTAGCTCGAAGCTTTGGCGCAGGTCTGAGAACCGGCCGCTGAGCAGCAAGGCCGGACCTACGCCCAGTACCTTGTCCAGCGTTCGCACCGTGACTTGCCGCAGCGCCACATCATAGACCCATAGGTATTCGCCATCAGCAACGATCCGCTGCCGATAGGGCTCCTCATAGAGCCAATTGAACCGGTTCGGGCGCGCCAGAGCGAACTCACCGGAAGAGGAGTCAATCAGGTTTCCGTCCTCGGCACGGGTTTCCTGGACGAAGCGCCCCGTCAGGGTGTGAATCGAATCATAGTATTGCCGCAGCTCCGCAATGGCGCCCGTCGCGGCCTCGACTTCCCAAGGCAAAATAAGGAGCAATAACAGAATCAATCGATAGCTGCGCACGCAACCTCCAGGCTCTAGTCGGGTGGTGGCGGTGCTAATATTTCGCGCGCGCCGTTTGCCTGCAGGGGCCCGACCACACCCGCCGACTCCATTTCCTCGACCAACCGCGCCGCTCGGTTGTAACCGACCTTGAGTCGGCGCTGCACGCCCGAGATTGAAGCACGGCGCGTCTCTGTGACGATCCGCACCGCTTGGTCGTAGAGTGGATCGCTCTCGCCATCACTGCCCTGCGCAGAGAGGCCGGGGATCGCGGGTGCCGATGCGCCAGGCTCATCCAGAATCTCGTCAATGTATGCGGGCTCACCGGCGCACTTAAGATACTCCACGACTCGATGCACCTCGGCATCCGAGGCAAACGCGCCATGCACGCGCTCGGGGAGACCTCGGCTGCTGGGACCGATGTAGAGCATGTCACCATGGCCTAATAGCGACTCGGCACCCATCTGGTCGAGAATGGTGCGCGAGTCGACCTTCGATGAGACCTGGAAGGCCATGCGGGTGGGAATGTTGGCCTTGATAAGCCCAGTGATCACATCGACCGATGGTCTCTGTGTGGCCAGTATAAGGTGAATACCGGCCGCGCGGGCCTTTTGCGCCAAGCGGGCGATGAGCTCTTCGACTTTTTTGCCGACCATCATCATCATATCGGCGAACTCATCCACCAACACGACGATGTAGGGCAGCGGGTCGAGCAACGGCGGCTCCGAGTACTCGAGCGGCTCGCCGACCACGAGGGGTTCTGGAGGCACCCACGACGGGTCGCGAATGGGTGAACCGTGCTCAATGGCCTCTCGGATCTTACGATTACAACCGGCCACGTTACGCACCCCGAGCATGGCCATCAATCGATAGCGGCGCTCCATCTCGGCCACGCACCAGCGCAGGGCGTTGGCGGCCTCTTTCATATCGGTGACCACGGGCGCGAGCAGATGCGGTATACCGTCATAGACGGAGAGCTCCAGCATCTTCGGGTCGATCATGATGGCCCGCATCGTCTCGGGTCGGTTGCGGTAGAGCAGGCTTAGGATCATGGTGTTGATGCCGACCGATTTGCCGGAACCCGTCGTCCCCGCCACCAGCAAGTGCGGCATCTTGGCCAAATCCACGATGACCGGATGACCGCCGATGTCCTTGCCTATGGCCAGACTCAATGGCGGCGCCGAGCGCTCGTTGAGGGCGGGCTCGATGACTTCTGCCAGGGTGATGAGCTGGCGTTTCTCGTTCGGGATTTCCAGTCCAACTACCGACTTGCCGGGGATCACCTCAACCACGCGCAGGCTGGTCACCGACAATCCCCGCGCCAGATCCTTGGCCAGGTTCGATATCTGGCTTACCTTCACCCCAGGGGCCGGTTGCAGCTCGAAGCGCGTGATGACAGGCCCCGGCTGGACAGCGACGACGCTCACCTCCACTGCAAAGTCCCGCAGCTTGTGCTCGACCCGCCGGGACATCGATTCCAGCGCCTCGCGGCTGTATCCCGGCTGCTGCTCTCGGGCGGAGTCCAGCAGGCTTATCGGCGGCAGGCTGCCCGGTTGCACCTCCTCGAACAACGGCATCTGTCGCTGCCGCCCGCTACGATCCACTTGCCTGGGCTCCTTGATCATCGGCTCGACACGCTGTACTTGCCGACTCCGCCCGGGCCTGCCTAACATTACCGCCGGCTGATCCAGCCTGGGCTCAGTGCGCCGTTGCGCCCTGACATATTGATAGTGCTCTATAGCGGCCGTGCAGCGCTGAACCAGGTGCAAAGCCATCCGACCTATGAGGTCCATGAGCTGAATCCACGACAGCCCGCTGAATACGGTCACACCGGCGAGGAATACCGCCAGGGCAAGCAGAGTTGCGCCGACAAAGCTGAAATGGGCCTCCAACCAGCTTCCCGCCAGGTTGCCGAGAATGCCTCCCGAGCTCAGCGGTAGCGTTGCCGCCAGCGGCGCGATATGCAGGCTCGCGAGCACCGCTCCCGAGATTACGGTGATTACGAAACCCAGTACACGCAATATGAAGACGTCCCAGCGGACACGGCCGGTTTTCTTTTGCCAGCGATAGATCAGCCAAGCAAGCTGTGCGATCAGCACGGGTATGAGGTAGGCCAGATAGCCGAGCAGATAGAGGGTGAAATCGGCAAAATAGGCGCCTACCATGCCACCGCGGTTATGGATCGTCCGGGTGGCCACGCTATAGCTCCAACCTGGATCGGCTGGACTGTAGCTCGTCAGCGCCAGCAGCAGAAAACCAGCGATGGCAAGCAGGATCAGCAGGGCGGCCTCTCGCAGTCCGCGGCCGATCTGCTGCGCGAAATGATAGGGCGGATTGTCGAACCCCTGTTTTGACACCATTGCGGCCATCCTGGCTGAGAAATGAATTGAAAAACGACCTCTAACTCTTTAACAATATACAATATAGGGTCAAGTCTAGCATTAGCTATTTAACTAATAGCTGCAGGTCACCGCCTTGCTCGGTCCTTTTTTTCAAACTCCCGGATGCTACTGCTGGTGTAGCTTGGCAGACCAAAGCCTATCGCGATTCGGGTCAGCGTCATGGCCCCCACTTGTGGACAAACATACATCGCCGCGGCCCAAGCCAGCGGGGCGGGAGCCTCCCCGCACTGGTGCTTGTGCATGAGGGCCTCGGAGACCCCCTCTGTCCCGGTCTCGCCTAAATTCCGGCCCCTCCGCCACTCGCAACGGCTGACACCCAAAAAGCTATTCTCATATAGAGATCCGGCCACCCAGGGCCGGGCTTGTCCAACAAACGGTTCAGATCGCGGCTCGAAGACTCGCGCGATCTAACCTTATTCGTTGGGCGACAATGTCACGCATGCACCCGCAACTCAACCTGAAACTCCGTCGCTAGCGCCACGGGCCGCTTAGCTCTACTACCGGTTTCACGAAGCTCTGCGATTCCGTAGTTAGACATAGTTTTCAATGTCCGAGAAACATTCCCTTGCTTCCGGTTCGTCAACGACGCCAACTCCGTAACGGATGCAGGCTTCAGTTCTTCAATGGCCCTTAACAGGGCAACATTGTCCGTACTCAGAACTTTTGCAGCCGTTTCAAGCGACGGCATCCAAATTTTCGGAGCATTCCGTTTGGGCTTTAGCTCACCCCGTGCAATGGCCAGGTTGCGAGCCTTGTACTCTTCCCATGACAGAATCCCAATCTTCATCACCTTACTGGCCATCTTCTAACCACCTATCTACATCTGCGTAAAAGTCTGCGAGGAGTTTTGCCGCGTTTTTATACACATACGGCCGCACCCGATCGCGTAGATGCTTATGATCCCACTCAATCCGACGATGCTCGGGAATACCATGAGCATTGTCGTAACCAACAACGCGCTGACCACTTTTCGCGTGGAGGGTAAGCGAATACTTGAGGCCAAACGGTTGCTCTTCCGAAAACAGCACCCGTTTCGCCTCGGTTTTCACCCACAACCCTTCGGGAGCGGTATACACGCCAACCATATCCAGAAGGGTTTGCAGCGTGTGGTCTGTTTTCGGATCAGGCATCTCACAATCATATCAGATACTGATATGGCTGAGCTGGGGTCGGCGGAGTTGGGGTCAGTTCTCGCATTGTTGCATACAGTGATTGCGCACGATACGCCCGACGGTCCCCAGATGCAGTCCGTGGTACGCAGCGATTTCGCGGTAACTGTAGGTGCCGGTGCCATAG
>JAKDMK010000037.1 GCA_030452365.1 Nitrococcus sp. | reverse complement strand
GCAACACTGGGACTTGTCTGGTCTTAAGGAGGCCGAGTGGGATGGTGAAGTTGAGTCCCGGATTCTGATCTGCGTGCCGACGCTGTCTGAGCGTAGCGGGGAGGGACTAGGGCCTGTTGACATTTACCCGTGACGCCGTGGGTGAATGTCAACAGGCCCTCGGCTAGCCATCACTCATGCGTGCCCAGAAACGAACGCATAGCCCGCGCCAGCGCCTGTGGCTGCTCATGGTGCACGGAATGTCCCGATTCGGGCACGGGCGCTTCGCGGAAATTGCGGAAGCAGCCAGTGCGCTGCGCCCAGTCACCGAGCTCGCGCAGCTTTGCTACATAAGCGGAGCGTTCGCCATAAACCCAGAGCACCGGGGCCGTGATGCGGCGCCAGCAGGCCATGGCCTCGTCCAGCCGATAGAGCACCGGATTGGGCCGCCTGTGTGCCGGATCGCCTCTGAGAAAGACACCGTCGTCCGTGTGGTAGGCCCAATCCCGAGCAAGCGCCTCGGCTCGCTCGCGATCGAGCCCTGGCTGCCGCTGCAGTAGATATTCGGCCAGTGCGGCATAAGAGTTGAGTCGGCGCGCTTGCAGCGGTTCGCGCAGGCTGTCAAGCCACCGGCTATAGCGCTCGGGCGCCTCTCCCGGCTCGCTCTCCGCGAGGCCGAACCCCTCGATGGAGATCAGGTATTGCACCCGTCGCGGTCGCACTCCCGCGTAGAGGCAGGCGACATTGCCGCCCATACTATGGCCGACCAGCGTAACAGCGCGCTCTGGGAAGAGGCGCTCCAGCAGCACATCCAGATCAGCCAGGTAATCGGCAAACCAGTAGCCGCCAGACGCCCTGTCGGTATGGCCAAAGCCGCGCCAGTCCGGTGCCAGGCAGTGGAAGTTTGAGCCCAGGGCGTGGGCGAGAAACCGGAACGTGATCCCGCTATCCATCCAGCCGTGCAGCAACAGCAACGGCGGCCTGCCGCTCTCGCCCCACTCGTAGATACGATAGCGTAGGCCGCGAATGCTCAGATCCCGGCTGCGCGTGTTTAGCTCCGGCGCACTCATTGCCTGAGTCGAGCCGCGTGTTCCTGGACGTCCCACTCCTGGGCGAGCGCCTCGAGTGGGGCACTGCGGCGGCCGACTGAGATCACCGACAAGCCCTCTGTTGCCAGCCGTTGTGCCATTGCCCGCCCAATGCCGCTGCTCGCTCCGGTTATGACTGCAAGCTCGCTCATCACTTCCTCCCTGCGGTGGATTCTTGATCGGGCACGGATTGTTCGAGCGGATCCTGGCGGAAGAAGCGGCGTAGCTGCTCGTAGACCGCGGGATAGCCGTCGTTGAGCCGTTCGGGCAGCTCGAAGAAAGCCTCGCAGGCCACCGCGAAGAACTCGCCGGGCGATTCCAGAGCGTAGTGGTCGAGCACCGGCTCTTGTCCCGCTGCCACCGCGGCTTGGGCCTTATTCCAGGCCGCCGTGAAGGCCCGGGTCCAGTCCTGCCGTGACATGTCCCGATGCAGCGGGGGCATGCCGTTGGCGGTGCCGTTCCTCATGTCGAGCTTATGCGCGAATTCGTGCAGAATCACATTGTAGCCATCTAGCGCCGCGCCGTCCTGGATGTCTTCCCAGGAGAGAATGAGCGGCCCGGAATCCCAGGCTTCGCCGATCAGATCCGACACCTGCTCGTGCACCAGTCCAGAGTCATCTCGATACTCATGGCGGGCGCGGAAGCCGCCGGGGTAGACTAGGATGCTGTACCAGCCTCGGTACCAATCGAGACCCAGCTCCAGGACCGGCAAGCACCCCAGCGCCGCGATCGTGGCGATCTGCCGAGCATCCACCTCGAAACCCGCGGCGCCGTAGAAGCGCTTTTCGGCCGCCAGCAGCGTGGCGAGGTCATGCAACCGTTGGCGCGCCGGCACGCTAAGGCGGGCGAGCAAGGGCTGGGCGGCGATCACCTCCTGCCATAGATCTTGCGCTATCCGCTTGCGGGCCAGAATGCGTTCTTGCCGCCAGCGCCACAGCCAGCTTGTCACGGCGATCTTCCTGCATCGGAACGGGCGACGAGCGGTAATCGCTTCCCAAAAATCCAGCTACGCACTTTGCTCATCCTTGCACAGCTATTGTCAACGCGCCGTGCTGAGGCTCGGGGCGGGCGCAATGCTCCGTGATCGACTACGCTTAATTAGTTGATCCCGCGGTTTCGTATCCTGTGCCGAGCCGAAACCCATGCAATGGGTGCGATCGGTACGGTGCTGCGAGCGATGCGTATGGGCACCTGCCCAAGCCTGCCACGACACGGACATGGCGATGCCTGCCGAGCAGCTCAGACAATTCCTCAACCAGAACGAGATCAATTATTTGATCATTCAGCACTCGCCGGCATTCACGGCGCAGGGCATTGCGCAGGCGGCGCACGTTTCCGGCCGGCAGTTTGCCAAGACCGTGATGGTCAGCTTGAATGGATGTCTTGCCCTAGTGGCTATCCCGGCCATGCGCCGGGTGGACTTGCCGCGTCTAGCGCGCGCCGTGGGTGCCACACGCGCCGTACTGGCCTCGGAGTCGGAGTTCCAGGATCGCTTCCCAGGCTGTGATCTCGGCGCGATGCCCCCGTTCGGCAATCTGTTCGGGATGGAAACCTATGTGAGCCGGGAACTCTCCCGCGCTCAGGAAATCGCCTTCAATGCCGGGTCGCAGTCCGAAGTCATGTTGCTCGCCTGGCAGGACTACTTACGCCTGGTTCAACCCAAGGTGCTCGATTTCTGACACTGTTCAGTAGGCATATTCCTCGAACACCGGCTCGACTCTGTGATGCCAACGCTGTTCCCAGGACTCGAGCAGGCGCTCGGCGGGTGTGATGCCAGACTCCGCGATTTCGCGCAATTCGGCCAAGAACCGGGTTTCATCATTACCGGCCTCATTTAAACAGGCGCGCCGCCGCAGGCCCTGCTCCGCGATCCCGACAACCTCCCGCGCCACCTCCTGCAGCGTACGACCGCGAAACGGCGTTCGCAGCCCCCAGCGGGGCGCGTCGGTGCGCAGCGCCTCGCGCTCCTCCTGCGTCCAGTCTGCGATGAGATCGCTCGCCGCATCCAACGCCACCTCGTCGTAGAGCAGTCCGACCCAGAACGCGGGCAGCGCACACAGCCGGCCCCATGGGCCCGCATCGGCGCCGCGCATCTCCAGGAATTGCTTCAGGCGCACCTCGGAAAACAGTGTTGTGAGATGGTCCTCCCAGTCGCTCATGATTGGCAAGTGACCCGGTAGCGCCGGCAGGCGGCCCGCGAGGAAGTCACGAAACGACTGGCCGCTAGCGTCGATGTAATGCCCCTGGCGGCGGATGAAGTACATGGGTACGTCCAGGGCATGCTCGACATAGCGCTCAAAGCCCATGCCGTGGTCGAACACAAACGGCAGCATCCCGCACCGATCCGGATCGGTATCGGTCCAGATCAGGCTGCGATAACTCAGATACTCGCTCGGAGCTCCCTCGTAGAAGGGGGAATTGGCAAACAAAGCGGTCGCCACCGGTTGCAGGGCAAGGCCGACACGCAGCTTGCGGATCATATCGGCCTCGTCGCGGTAGTCGAGATTGACCTGTACACCGCAGGTACGAGTCATCATATCGAGCCCCAACGAGCCTCGCTGCGGCATGTAACGGCGCATGATCGCGTAACGGGCTTTGGGCATCCATGGCATCTGATCTCGGCGCCACAGTGGTTGAAAACCAAGCCCAATCAACCCTAACCCGAGGTGGTCGGCGATCTGGCGCACCTCCCGCAGATGAGCGTTGACCTCCTCGCAGCTTTGATGCAGGCTCGCCAGAGGCTCCCCCGAGAGCTCCACCTGGCCGCTTGGCTCCAAGGTTACCGCCGCTGCGCCGCGCTGCAACGCAACGGCCCGGCCATCCTCTAGCAATGGTTCCCAGCCAAATGCCGTCATGGCCTCGAGAAAGACTCCGATCCCGGCCCGGCCTTCGTAGGGGACCGGCCGCAGATCCGCGAGCCGAAACACGAACTTTTCGTGCTCCGTACCGATG
The DNA here is from genome assembly GCA_030452365.1 of Nitrococcus sp. Classification (GTDB taxonomy): domain Bacteria; phylum Pseudomonadota; class Gammaproteobacteria; order Nitrococcales; family Nitrococcaceae; genus Nitrococcus. The sequence continues at coordinate 7,801 of JAKDMK010000037.1, read as the reverse complement.
CGCCAACGCGACTTCGGCTTGCCCCCTTTTGCAAGATATTCAACCAGCTGGCGCTGGTCGGTGATGGGCTCTTCGGATACTGATGCTCTTGCCTGTGTCATGCTGCCTCGTCGTGCGGCAGTGCCTGTGGTTGCCTAGGAGGTATAAGGCTTGGCACTCGCGCGCGCAAGCTCCGGATCTGCGGTCTTACTGCAGCGGCCACGGTAGGCGCGCAGCAAATCGCACGTGAGATCAAACACAAACATGTAATTTTAAGGACTTAAATACATGTTATCCTCTGCTCTTTTGCACCGACCGATCGGTTCGAGGCGCGCTACAATATGCTGAGCTCGATGTGCTAGCGGCGCTGGAGCAGCACCATACTCTCACTGCTGGCATCCGGCACACGCTACCGGTTCCGCAAGGCCGTTCTGACGGTTCCTAAAAGCTCCTCGCATGCCCCTTGCGTAACTAACGCAGTGCCCATACTATATTGACTCAATTGTTGCGGGGTGGAGCAGTCTGGCAGCTCGTCGGGCTCATAACCCGAAGGTCGCAGGTTCAAATCCTGCCCCCGCTACCAGGCATCAAAAAAGGGGCCGCTTGCGGCCTTTTTTTGTAATCGGCGCTCCGGAGCGGGTGTGGAATGCAGTGCATGGGCCTAGGGCCCATTTTTTGTGTTGGAAAATCGGACCTGATGACTGCGGTCGATGCATTGGTGATGGTATTAGAGCCGGTGGTCGTGGCCATGGGCTATGAACTCGTTGGTATCGAATATCGGCCCGGCAAACGCACCGCGCTGCTGCGAATTTACATTGACAAGGCAGACAGCGTCAGTGTCGAAGACTGTGCGCTGGTCAGTAATCAGATCGGCGCGGTTCTCGATGTGGAGGATCCGCTCAGCGGGCGGTACACGCTGGAGGTGTCCTCGCCTGGACTGAGGCGCCCAATATTCAAAGCGTCAGACTACGATCGCTTTGCCGGAGAGCGTGTTCACGTCCGTATTCAGGGCACTCTGGATGGACGTCGCCGGATCCATGGGATCCTACGTGGCCTGCGTGCGGACTGTGTCATTGTCGTTGAAAACGGGATCGAGATCGGCGTGCCGCTAGACCGGGTGGATAGGGCCAACTTAGAGCTGGAAGCGTGATGTGCCTGCGAGACTGGAGACTCGGACATGAGCAAAGAGATCCTGTTGGTTGTTGAAGCCATCTCTAACGAGAAAGGCGTCAATAAGGAAGTGATCTTTGAAGCGATCGAGGCGGCGCTCGCCTCGGCGACGCGCAAGCGTCGTCCTGGCGATATCGATGCGCGTGTGGCCGTAAACCGCGCCACGGGCGAGTATGAAACCTTCAGGCGTTGGCTAGTGGTGGATGACGCGGAGCCGCTGCAGTCAACGGAGCGGGAAATAGCGTTTGCCGAGGCTCGCGCGCAAGATCCGGCCATCGACGTGGGCCAATACATCGAGCAGCCCATGGAATCCGTCGAATTCGGTCGGATTGCCGCGCAGACGGCAAAACAGGTGATCGTGCAGAAAGTGCGCGAAGCTGAACGGGCCAAGGTGATTGCGTTATATAAGGACCGTCAAGGGGATCTCATGACGGGCATCGTCAAGCGCGTCGAGCGCGGCAACGCGTACCTGGACCTGGGCGGTAACGCGGAGGCTTATATTGCGCGCGAGGAAATGATCCCTCGGGAGGCGGTGCGCCCAGGTGACCGAATGCGCGGCTGGCTGCGAGAAATATGTGCCGAGGCCCGGGGCCCGCAGCTTGTCGTCAGCCGCACGGCACCAGAGTTTCTGATGGAGCTGTTCAAGCTCGAGGTGCCTGAGGTCGGCCAAGAATTGCTGCAGCTCATGGGGGCAGCCCGGGATCCGGGTCAACGGGCGAAAATCGCCGTGCGCGCGTTGGACGCTCGCATCGATCCAGTCGGTGCTTGCGTGGGGATGCGCGGCTCGCGAGTGCAGGCCGTCTCCAACGAATTGGCGGGGGAGCGCATCGACATCATTCTCTGGGATCAGAATCCCGCTCAGTACGTAATCAATGCTATGGCGCCGGCCGAGGTGGAATCGATCATCGTCGATGAAGACCGTCATAGTATGGATATTGCGGTTGCCCAGGAGCAGCTCTCGCAGGCGATCGGCCGCGGAGGCCAGAACGTGCGGTTAGCAAGCGAGCTGAGCGGATGGGAGCTCAATGTAATGACCTCGGACGAGGCTCGAGCGAAGGGCGAGGCCGAAGCGGACGAATTGGTCGAGCTATTTGTCGAGAGCCTTGACGTGGACGAGGAGGTTGCCGAAATACTCGTGAGCGAGGGCTTCTCCAGTGTGGAGGAAGTCGCCTATGTGCCGGTTGCTGAGTTTGTCGAGATCGAGGAATTCGATGAGGACATGGTGGAAACCCTGCGCAACCGCGCGCGTGATGCCCTGCTCGCCGGCGAGCTTGCGCGGGCCGAGTCAGGTCGGTCTGTAGAGCCCTCGCCAGAGCTCCTGCAATTGGACGGAATGGACGAAGTGCTCGCCGGGCGGCTTGTCTCACGCGGTGTGATCACAGTCGAGGACCTCGCGGATCAGTCCGTCGATGAGCTTATGGAGGTCGAAGGTATGGACGAGCAACGTGCCGCCGCTCTGATCATGAAGGCGCGCGAACCGTGGTTCGCCGACCTGGGCGCGTCGATCTGAAGGCGCTCCAGTCAAAGATGATGTGCGTGATGCGCGGTCCTGGCCTGACGACGCAGACAGTGTCCCGACCCAGTGCACCAGGCGTGATAGCCAGGGGACCGGAGGTTATGAATTTATGGCGAGTACGACGGTAAGACAATTTGCAGACGTGATTGGCATCCCGGTCGATCACCTCCTGATTCAGCTTAGTGATGCCGGTCTGCAGGATATAGAGCCCGATTCGCCTATTTCGGACGCGGACAAGACGCTCCTGTTGGGCCATCTACGCCGAGCTCAGACGGAGCAGGACGACGGCCCTGGACCCCGCCAGATCACACTCAAGCGCAAAAGCCATAGCCAGATTACGCTGCCTTCCTCCGGTGGCAGTGGCCGTGGACCGCGCCACTCGCGCACCGTAACCGTGGAGGTGCGCAAGCGCCGGACGTACGTAAAGCGCAGTGTCGTTCAGGCCGAGCAGCACGAGCGCGAGGCGCGCGTGCTTGAGGACGCACTGCAGGACGAGTTGCGGGAGGCGCAGGCGCGCGAAGCCGAGGAGCATGGTCGGCAGGAAGCGGAGGCAGCCGCGCAACAAGCGGAGCAGGCCGAGCGAGGGGCTGTCGCGGTTGAGGCCGCGGCGGCGCAGGAGGAATCAGCGCGGCCGCCCGCCGCGCAGACTCTGCGCCCGTCCGCCGAGACAGCGGACGCGCAAGCCGAGGTCGCACGCCCCAAGAAAGGCAAGGAGGAGGAGGAGCGCGAGCGCAAGCGCTTGGAGGCCGAGGCACGCCGTGAGCGCGAGTCGGAGGAACGTGCTGCACGCAAGGTGGCCCGCGGCAAAGGCAAGGGCAAGAAGCGTTTGCGTGTAGAGATTAAGCCCGCCATGGCGCGCGGCGTCCGGCGGATGCGTAAGGGTTCGGCGAGCGCGCAAATTCAGCAGGTCTTTGAGAAGCCGACGGCCCCCGTTGTGCGTGAGGTTGTTATTCACGAAACGATTAGCGTGGGTGAGCTGGCGCAGCGTATGAGCGTCAAGGCCGCCGATCTCATCAAGGAGATGATGAAGCAGGGGATCATGGCGACCATTAACCAAGCTATCGACCAGAGCACAGCGGTGCTGCTAGTGGAAGAAATGGGGCATCGGCCCAGAATCGTCAAGGAAAGTGCCCTCGAAGACGAGGCTCTGGCGGCAACAGCGGAGCCGCAAGGAGAGCACGTCGCTCGAGCGCCGGTGGTGACCATCATGGGGCATGTGGACCACGGCAAGACCTCGTTGCTGGACTATATTCGCAGAACCAAGGTGGCGGCTTACGAGGCCGGGGGCATTACCCAGCATATCGGCGCCTATCACGTGCAGACCGATCGCGGGATGCTAACGTTTTTGGATACACCGGGTCATCAAGCCTTCACCGCCATGCGGGCACGCGGTGCGCAGATCACGGACGTGGTCATATTGGTGGTGGCCGCCGACGATGGCGTTATGCCGCAGACCGAGGAGGCGATCAAGCACGCCCGTGCCGCTGGCGTGCCGATCGTCGTCGCCGTCAACAAGGTGGACAAGGTTGATGCCGACCCGGAGCGGGTCAAGCAGGAGCTTACTCAGCATGGGGTCATTCCAGAAGAATGGGGCGGAGATGCACAGTTCGTCAATGTCTCGGCCAAGACCGGGCAGGCGGTTGACGAACTGCTGGAGGCAATCCTGCTGCAGGCGGAGCTCCTCGAACTGACGGCGGTACAGGATTGTCCGGCCACCGGCGTGGTGATCGAATCCAGCCTAGACAAGGGGCGCGGACCGGTAGCCACCGTGCTGGTGCGCCACGGGGTGCTACATAGCGGTGATGTCCTGCTGTCCGGAACCGCGTTCGGGCGCATTCGCGCGTTGCTCGACGAAGCCGGCAACCGCGTGCAGGAAGCCGGTCCGTCAATGCCGGTCGTGGTCCTTGGGCTCTCGGGACTGCCGGAAGTCGGTGACGAAGTAGTCGTTCTCAAAGACGAGAAAAAGGCCCGCGAAGTGGCGGAATACCGCAAGGCGAAGTCGCGTGATAAACGGTTGCAGCAGCAGAACGCCGCCAAGATGGACGAGCTCTTTGCCCAGATGGGTAAGCAGGAGACCAAGAGCGTCAATTTGGTGATCAAGGGTGATGTCCAGGGCAGCGTGGAAGCGCTCCAACAATCGCTGGTGAGCTTATCCACGGAGGAAGTTCGCATTAGAGCGATTGCCAGTGGCGTCGGCGCGATCAACGAATCCGATGTCAACCTGACGCTCGCTTCTGAGGCGCTACTGATCGGCTTCAATGTTCGTGCCGATTCTCAGGCACGCAAGCTCGCGCAGGAGAATGAGGTCGAGCTGCACTATTACAGCATCATCTACGACGCCATCGAGCAATTACGCAATGCGATCAGCGGCATGCTCGAGCCAGAGACGCGCGAGGAGATCATCGGCCTGGCGGAGGTTAAAGACGTATTCCGTTCATCCAAGCTCGGGGCAGTTGCCGGCTGTCTGGTTGTCGACGGGGGGGTGCGGCGGCATAACCCGATCCGTGTGCTGCGCAATAATGTGGTGATCTACGAGGGCGAGCTAGAATCGCTGCGCCGGTTCAAGGATGACGTGAACGAGGTTCGCGCCGGCACCGAGTGTGGTATCGGTGTGAAGAACTACAATGACGTGAGGGTCGGCGATCAGATCGAGTGCTTTCAGCGAATCGAGGTCAAGCGTGAGCTCTGAGCCGAGGAGGGCTTAGTGGTCCGCTGCGTAATTGCGGTCACGTACCGAGGGCGTTGCTGCGTGTGGCTGGCAAGGCGCGACGACCGAGAATATCGGGAATATTTGACGGAGAAGCAACGCCGCCAGGCGCGCGTAGCGGCGGCCGAATGCGAGCGTAATTGCGCAGCGGACCACTTGGGCATGTGCCGCTGCAAAGCGCCATTGTGGTGGCGCGGTAGCGTCGCGCGGCGAAGCTAGAGCCCTGGTGCGGTGCCAGGCGGCAAGAGATGATGAGGTGAGGCATGCCGCGGGAATTTTCCAGGCAACGGCGGGTGAGTGAACAGATCCAGCGCGAGCTTGCTCAGCTCATAGCCAAAGAGGTCAGCGACCCCCGGGTTTCCTTGGTCACCATCAGCGAGGTACGGCTTAGCCGTGATATGGCCTATGCGGATGTAGCGGTGACTCGTCTTGGAGCCGGGCGCGAGGAGTCGCAGCAGGCAGTGAATGCGCTCAACCACGCGGCGCGCTATTTGCGCGCCGTGCTGGGGCAGAATCTAGCGCTGCGCTCGGTGCCGGTACTGCGGTTTCATTATGATGAGCGCTTCGAGCGCAGCGATCGGGTTTGCCATTTGATCGACGAGGCGGTTGCGGAGGACAAGGCGCGGCACCAGGGTCGTTAGGGAGAGGGGTCAAGTCTAGTATTATGCGTTCGCGATTATTAGCATGATCCACCACTATTAGCTCGATGCGGAACGTATAATATTGGACTTGACCCCACCGACACCATGCGAGGAATTATGGCCCGTAAGGGACGCCGTCTAAATGGCATTCTACTGCTCGACAAACCGCAAGGGATGACGTCCAATGCTGCGCTGCAACGGGTCAAGCGCGCTTACCGCGCGCAAAAGGCGGGTCACACGGGCAGTCTAGACCCATTGGCCACTGGGCTGTTACCCGTTTGCTTCGGTGAGGCGACCAAAGTCTGCGATTTTCTGCTCGGCGCCAACAAACGCTATGTCATCACCGCGCGCTTCGGTATCGTAACGGATACGGGCGATGCCGATGGCAACCGGCTGGCAGAACGGCGGGTCGACAGCCTTGATGGCGCCGCTTTGCAGGCCATCCTCGCGCGTTATATCGGGCTGATCGAGCAGGTGCCGCCGATGTTCTCGGCGCTCAAGCACCATGGGCAGCGCCTGTACGCATTGGCACGGCAAGGCCTTGAGGTGGAGCGCAAAGCGCGTGTGATCCGGATCGAGCGATTGCGGCTGCTTGCTATACGGGATGCCGAGGCTGATCTCGAGGTCTTCTGCTCGAAGGGCACCTATGTACGCACGTTGGTTGCGGATATCGGCGAGGCCCTTGGGCCGGGCGCCCATGTATCGGCGTTGCGGCGTATCGGGCTCGGTCCCTACGACGACGCACCACGGATGCATACCTGGGAGGGGATAGCAACAGCTGCGGGGCAGGGCTACGAGGCCCTCGATGCATTATTGTTGCCGGTAGAATCGGCGTTGGTGCATTGGCCGGTTCTGCATCTGCCGAGGGAGGCGGCATTCTACGTTCGGCAAGGGCAACCGGTGTGGATCCCCAAGGCGCCCTCCGAGGGTTGGGTTCGGCTCTACGCGGGCAGGGATCGCTTTTTGGGGATGGGGGCCATTCTCCAGGATGGCCGTGTCGCTCCCAAGCGGCTGCTGAGCCAGCCTTGAGACCCGACTCTGGCTTGTGAGGTCATGGGGCCGTAGCTACAATGCCCTGTTTATCTTAAAGCAGTGGACCTATTCAGGAGCTATCGATGTCTCTTACTGCAGAGCAGAAACTGGGAATCGTCAACGATTTCCGCCGCACGCAGAGCGATACAGGATCACCGGAGGTGCAGATCGCGCTGCTTACGGCCCGCATACAGCATCTCACCGAGCACTTCAGCGTGCACAAGCAAGATCACCATTCCCGGCGGGGGCTGCTGAAACTGGTCAATCATCGCCGCACGCTGTTGGACTATCTTCGGCGCAAGCAGCGGGAGCGTTACCAGCGTGTTATCGAGCGTCTCGGGCTACGCAAGTAGGCAAGACAACCATATCTTTTCGAGGGTGTAAAGGATTGTGATTCCCGTCAAGAAGACTTTTCAGTACGGCGACCATACAGTAACGCTCGAAACCGGGCGCATCGCGCGCCAGGCGAGCGGCGCGGTGATGGTCAACATGTCCGAGACCATTGTCCTGGTTACCGTGGTGGGCAAGAAAGCCCAGGGCGAGACACGCGATTTCCTGCCGCTGACCGTCAATTATCAGGAACGCACCTACGCGGCCGGCAAAATCCCCGGCGGTTTCTTCAAACGCGAGGGGCGGCCCTCGGAGAAAGAAACGCTGGTCTCACGGCTCATCGACCGGCCTATCCGACCCCTGTTTCCAGAGGGGTTCACGAACGAAGTTCAGATCATTGCCACGGTTATTTCGATGAATAGCGAA
>JAKDMK010000221.1 GCA_030452365.1 Nitrococcus sp. | reverse complement strand
CGACCGTTCCCGTGGCCTGGTCGACAACCGCACGCCGCGGGACCACGAGTGCGACGAGCGGTGCCGGCCGCACGTGTGCAACGGCCTGTCGTCGACGACGATGCGGCACATCCACTACATCCTGCGCGGTGCCTACGAGAAGGGCGTGCGTTGGCGGTGGCTCTCGTCGAATCCGGTGCTGCTCGTGGACGCGCCACGGGCGAACGCGCCGAACCCGAGCCCGCCGTCGCCGGAGGAGGCGGCGCTGATCGTGGAGGAGGCGTGGCAGGACCCGGACTGGGGCACGCTGGTCTGGCTGACGATGACCACCGGTGCCCGCCGCGGCGAGCTTTGCGGCCTGCGCTGGTCGCACGTCGACCTCCCGAACAGCGTGCTCACCATCCGCCGCGCGATCGCGCAGGACGGCCCGGATCGATGGGAGAAGGACACCAAAACCCACCAGCAGCGCCGGGTCGCGCTCGACCCCGAGACGGTCAAGGCGCTGACGGAGCACTGGGAGCGCTGCTCGGCGCGGTCCGAGTCGCTCGGCGTGCCGCTGACGCGCGACGCGTTCGTATTCTCGCTGGCGCCCGATGGTTCGGCGCATCTTGTGCCGTCGTCGGTGTCGCAACGGTACAGCCGGCTCGCCGCACGGCTGGGGATCGAGACGCATCTTCATTGCCTCAGGCACTACAGCGCGACCGAGTTGATCGCCGCTGGCGTCGACGTCCGCACTGTCGCCGGCCGGCTCGGCCACAGCGGGGGAGGGGTGACGACGCTGCGGGTGTACGCGGCGTGGCTGGCTGAGGCGGATCAGCGGGCATCGGAAAGTCTCGCGCAGCGAACGGAGGCGCGACCGGTGCAGCCCGCCGACGATGCGGAGCGCGCCCTGCGCAGACCGAGGAGCCCGCGGGAGCGCCTGGCCGTTGATCTACGTCAACAGATCCTCGATGGCGTATACGCCGACGGCGAGCATCTGCCGGGGATCAAGGCGATGGGCGAGAAGCTCGGACTGTCGTCGTCGACGGTGCACCGGGCGTACCAGCTGCTCCGCCAGTGGGGCCTCCTTGTCGGGGCGGAAGGCGACCGGCCGTGCGTTCGGAGCTGACGATTGAAGTCATCGTCAGTTCGCTGCTGATCTCACGACAAGTGATGCTGTCGATCACGTGGAGTGTCAGCATGTTCTGCCGCGCCGATGATCGCATCCTCGCGGCAAGGACCGTCAGCCGCACCGGCAAGAACGCCAAACGCCGGCATCGGCCACCTGCCCTCGAAGTCGTTTGCGATCAAGCAGGCCTGGTGCCTGGCCGCGGCCATCGCCTGTGACCTGCTGTGCTGGTTACGGCGTGCGCGGCCAGCACCACCGCGACCTGCGCGGCGCATCCGGACACCGCCCGGACAGCACCCACGGAAACAGCAATAGTACCGTCCGACCGGCTCGATGCACAGTTCACGGATTTCAGCCTGATGGCGGTATGCGCCACTCGGCCGAGAACTAGCGTAGCCCGCGCGAAGGCCGTGGAAGGCCCCGTGGGAGGCCCTGCGGGGCTTGGGCTCGATTGGGTCTGCCAGGGGGCATTATGGCGGCACTGGACGTACTCCGCATGACGGCCGGGATGATGTTGATTCTCGCGGCGGCCAGCAAGCTGCTCCACCTACGCACCTTCGCGTGGACCCTGTCTGCTCTCGGTGTCAACGGGCTTGCTCGCAACGTACTGTCCGCACTCCTCCCAACGATCGAGTTCGCGGCTGGAGCGGGTCTAGTTGCAGCCGCGTTCTGGCCCTTGCCCGCGGTAGGTGGCTTGTTGCTCTCGCTCGGTTTCATCCTCGCTGTCGTCTACGCAGTGGCGACTGAACGGCAAGTACCATGCGCATGTTTTGGTGCGACGACACACGAGCTGGGATCTCGGAATCTTCTTACTGCTACGTTCCTTGGCGCCGTATCGGCCGCGTCAATGGCTTCGCGTACGCCCGTTTCGCCATGGAATACGACACTATCAGAGACCATTGGAGAGATAATTCTTGCGGCCCTTCTCTTGTTGTTCGGCAGCCTACTGCTCGCTACCAGATCATTGCTATCCCTAGCAAAGCAGCGCCGTGAGACTCGGGATACGGAGTGGGAGAAACTAGATGTGGCTTAATCTGGCAATACCTGCGCTGGCAGTCATCGTAATTGTGCAAGGTCTGGCACTCCTCGAGCTTGTCCGCCAGTTCGCGCAGGTCCGGGAACGCCTCAGTCTCGACAACAAGGCCACGGCGCATCCCGCCCAAGTTGGCCTCACCGTGGATCTCCGGGAATTATTCACTACCTATAACCACCACCTGCGACGGCCTTATTGCGCCGTGTTGCTTCTCTCGGATAAGTGTGCGACGTGTATGGACATCGCGTCGCAATGGAACCGTGTTGGTGAAGTAAGTCTAGAGCAGGCAGACCTCATCCCCGTTTTAGATACTCGTTCTCAAGCCAGATACGAGAAGTTTATGCGCGACTCGAGGTTTGGCGAGCAGACGGTCGTACCGGATCTGGAAGGCGAGATTAGTGAAAAGCTCAGTCGAATGGTCGGGGTGCGGGCCCGCCCCTCCGTTGTCATCCTAAATGAGGGCCAGGTCTACAGGATCGACATTGTCAGAAACGTAACCCAACTCTTGGAGGTTTTGCAGTCTCTCCCCGTTCACGCCGGCGCCAATGGAGTAAACAGATGAAGAACAGAATCTTACGCGCAGTTGAGATATACAACAGTGACTCACCTGAGATGGAAGGCACCGACCGGCGCTCGTTCGTTCGGCGCACCGGACAAGGTCTGTTGATCGGCTTCGCTGCAATCGCCGGCGTTGGCGCAGCCGCAGAGAGAGCAAATGCCGCCAACGCCAATTGGGCCTGCGGCTGCTGCAATATCGCCGCAGGTACAGAATGCAACCCACACGACTGCTCGTGCATGGGCGGTAGTGGATGGTGGGCATGGACGTGCTACCGGAACAACTACGCATTCAATTGCTATGAATGCTATTGTGACAATTGTGGATGGTGCGAACTAGTACACTGCTGCGCACCATCTCCCAAATCAATCGGACAACCCGCTGGCACTTGACGGTCAATCGCGGAACCCGTGCGTTCTATTGGACGATAACCAATGTTCGAAATCGGATTGGGGCTGGGCCTCGGTTTCTTGGCCGCAGTAGCGCAGATATTCAGCCCTTGAAGCGCTTCGCTGATAGGCGTGGTCACGCTTGAGCAGAATTCTTATCGGCGTCGGCACAGACGAATCGCACACGCTGGCCTATTTCTGATGGGAGCGCTGGTATCCGCCGCTGCGCTGTCATTGCCGCTCGCAGGAGCCGCATTTCTACTGCAGAATATTGTGCCAGAACGTGTTCGACTCTTCGTGGTAATGGCAGGCCTTGCGGTGTTCGCGGCAGTGGACTTGGGCCTCCTGCCGTTCAGCGCCAGGGGGATTCCGAGGCAAACGAGCTCGACGATCTACCGCATTATCGGGTCCCGTATCACATGGTTCGTGTGGGGCGTGGACTTGGGTCAGGGTTGGAGCACGATTAGAGCGTCGTCCCTCTACTGGGGGTATGTGTTGTGGTTGGTTCTAATCGTTCCACCTCTGTGGATCTGGGCGGCGTGCATGTCGTATGCAGTTGGGCTCACAGCCAGTCTGGCGCTCCCCTTCTTGCTGCGACGTCGTTCTAATGTCAAACAACTGAAGAACTGGTTGCCAACCCGGTTGGTGCAGACTTCCGCATTCGCCCGAGCCTGTGGGGGAGTACTCGAAATCCTACTCGTTCTAGGACTGGCTGTGTGGTTGTATGATTAATCGCGCCCTTGGCGGTAAAGCGTGGACAGCGGACGGCCACAACGGTGACCAACTGCTGTGCATACTGACGTTGTTTAGTTTTCAGACATACCGATCGATGGCAAGTTTTGAATTTCTCCTGCTTTGGATTTGGTCGCAGACGCCTCCGTCGTTGCGGCCGATATTTATAACGCACACCATACTGCCTGGGCGACGTATCCAGCTCATTCACATCTGGCATAACCCGGAGTCAGCGGTACGGTTCTCCGGCCATCCTCGTCACGTGAGCCTCGTTCGTTGGTGCATGCGGCGACGGATCGGCATCAGGTCAGGAGCGTTCGATTTCCTCGGCTGCTCATAGCTGAGCAACGGCATGGTGTGTGCGTAACAGAAGTGGACTCCAGCTGGGCAAGACATCCAGACGACACGGGTCGCCCCGCGGACTAGGCGAAATTTGAGCTCCTTTTTGCATGGCAATGCGACGTCTTGGAGGCCGCAATGAGATTTCGCCTGATGCCGCAAGTGCTAGGGGGCGTCGTCATGATAGTAGCGGTTGCATGTCTCGGCTGCGCCGACAGCCTGGATCCACTCCCAACGGACGAGCGCGATTTCCGCACAACCACGGTGCCGCCTGGGGAATGCCCGGTAACCCAACCCGTTCGATCGGACACTATACCCGTCGCGATGCAGGATATTGTGTCGTCGCGGTCGCAACCCGTTCCTTGGATCGAGGGTTGGTATGGGAATGATGTGCTTTGGGTGGGCCTTCCGGCAGGTACGGTCGTGCCTACCGGGCCCGCGCTGGATAAGCCCGGCTGGTTGGCTACGAAGTTCCCGTGGTGGAGGCTGCGCTCCGGCGATCTCGCCGTTCGCGCGATCCGACTCGATGGCCCAGGAGAGTTCGACACGGTGATTCACAACGGGGCATACGGAGACCAAGGTTTCATCCCGTCTGGTCTGCGCTGGTCGACACCGGGCTGCTGGCGGCTGACTGGTGAAGTGGGTGGCGACGCCCTCACACTGACAGTGCTCGTTGACCGTTGACCTAGTTCGCCAACGCTGAATGGATTTGCGATTTCTAACTCCCGGAGGCTTAATTCATAAGCTGCAACGCAAGGATGAGGAGTCCGATGACAGGGCGAGGCGCAAAGTCGTTTCTGCTGGTCATGAGCGAGTTTCGGGGTGTT